>DASTWL010000023.1 GCA_035765895.1 Verrucomicrobiia bacterium
GGGGCGCGGATTGAAACTTTCCAGGTGTCGTTTGACGGTGGCAGCGAATGGGTCGCCCCGTGAGCAATCACGGGGCGCGGATTGAAACACATCCGATTGAGATCGTCAAAGATAAAGCGACACGTCGCCCCGTGAGCAATCACGGGGCGCGGATTGAAACCCGGCCAAACTCCTTCGGGCTCGTCTTGTCGTCCGTCGCCCCGTGAGCAATCACGGGGCGCGGATTGAAACATTCTCTCTCGCCAACCTTGCCTTTGGTTTTGGAGTCGCCCCGTGAGCAATCACGGGGCGCGGATTGAAACGCAGTTGCCGCAGGCGTTCGCGGCTCATGTTTTCGTCGCCCCGTGAGCAATCACGGGGCGCGGATTGAAACATCCTTGGGCACGAACACCGCCACCCGTTCACCGGTCGCCCCGTGAGCAATCACGGGGCGCGGATTGAACCCCCCCCGGGCTACTTCTTTATTAACTCTCAACATAGTCGCCCCGTGAGCAATCACGGGGCGCGGATTGAAACCAGTCCGCCAGCCGGATTGGCCGCAGGCTGTGACGTCGCCCCGTGAGCAATCACGGGGCGCGGATTGAAACGCATATCTTCGGCATGGTCGTTGGTTAAAAAGGCGTCGCCCCGTGAGCAATCACGGGGCGCGGATTGAAACTGGTTTCGTCACACAAACATTCACGCTCGATGCGTGTCGCCCCGTGAGCAATCACGGGGCGCGGATTGAAACGACGAATGCCAGCGCGATCGCGCACTACACGTTCGAGTCGCCCCGTGAGCAATCACGGGGCGCGGATTGAAACCAGCTTTGGCGAGTTGCCGCCCGCCGAAACATTGGGTCGCCCCGTGAGCAATCACGGGGCGCGGATTGAAACTTCATTGGTGATGGTATTGACGAGGGACGGTCGGCGTCGCCCCGTGAGCAATCACGGGGCGCGGATTGAAACCGCAAGGTGCGGCGGGTCCGCAAGGCGTGGTCGGGTCGCCCCGTGAGCAATCACGGGGCGCGGATTGAAACATGCTAAAGCGGTATGGATTGACTCTAAACTCTCGTCGCCCCGTGAGCAATCACGGGGCGCGGATTGAAACTCCGCTCACGTTTCCGATCTCGTGCGACACGGTGAGTCGCCCCGTGAGCAATCACGGGGCGCGGATTGAAACTTCGAATAAAACGGACGGCAGCCCCCTCCCAACTTTGGGCTAGAGGCCAAAATCCCTCTGGGATTTTGGATGCACCCAATCGTGCGTTGCCTTCCATCAACCCGATTGAGTCTGCTGTCACCAGGGATTTGCAGCGGAATTGCGCCGGGCCGGCAACGCGGAAGCGGGTCACGGGGCGGAACATCGGCAGCGCACTGCCCGGCGGGCACCGCTTGCGGCCGGGCCGGAAGCCGCCGTCACCGCAGCGTCCACCGGGCATCGGCTGGACCAGAATTGCGAATCAAATGCCAATCCACACGGTTCCCAAAGCAGGCGTGCCGGTGATAGGATTCGAGTTGTCTTGAAAGAGCGCCCGTCAGTTTATCCAAATTCCAGCTCCACTTTGCTTTTATGAAAACACCCAAGCGGTTGAACGTGCTCCTCGCCGCCTGCACCTGCCTGCTGGGCACGGCCGCGACGCACGCCGCCACCAATGTTTTTTTCGACGCTGCGCAGACGGCGACCCTGATCGTCTCGAACATCAACGCGGTCACCCTCCAGAGCGGTGACTACCGCTTTACCTACTCGGTGGACGGCTACTGGTCGTCCGGCGGCGGCACGCCGACGGGGCGGTTCTTCAGCGTCTTCTGGCCCACGGGCGTGCAGGCGCAGGCCATCACCGCCGGCCCCCTGCTCGGCACCGGCGCCAACCTCACGCTGCGGCGCGCGGACGGCAAGCCGTTCGATCTCCAGGCGTTCACCGGAAAAATCCTGCTCAACACCGCCGGCGCGGGGGCCGCGTTTGAAATCATGCCGCAGTTGAACGGCAGCGACGCGTTTGCCAATCCGCTCCCATACGACTGCACCGGCTACGGGGGCCAGAGTTTCTCCTACATCACCCCGGCCCTGACCAACGCGGACACCTACCAAATCCACATGTGGGGCGACTTCGCGCTGACGGCGCTGACGTTGATTGACACCAATCCGCCGGTGCCGCCCGCGGCCACGTTCACCATCGCCACCAGCGTCGCGCCCGCCGGCGCCGGGACGGCGGGCGGCGCGGGAATTTATTCCAGCAACGCGCCCTGCTCGCTCGTCGCGGCGGCGAATCCGGGCTGGGGCTTCAAGAACTGGACCGAAAACGGCGCGCCCGTCAGTTCGGCGGCGACCTACAACTTCACCGTGCGCAGCAACCGCGTGCTCGTGGCGAACTTTGTGCCCGCCTACACCGTGAGCACCGGCGTCGCGCCCGGTTACGGCGGCACCGCCGCGGGCGGCGGCACATTCAACAGCAATGCCGTCGTCCTCGTCACGGCGACGCCGGTGACGGGTTTCAAGTTCATGGGCTGGACCGAGTGGGGCGCGCTGGTCAGCCCCCAGGCAAACTACAGCTTCAACCTCACGGCCGACCGCAGCCTCGTTGCAAACTTTGTTCCGGCCGGCCCCAGCGCGACGTTTGATTTTGACACGGGGTCGCCCGCGGTGAGCGCCGGCCAGGGCCTGCCGGCGACGCAAACCAAGAACGGCGTCACGGCCACGTTCAGTTCGCTTGCGGGCGGCTGGTCGGCGCAGAACAACTTCTATTATTGGATGCCCGGCGTGTTCTCCGGGAATTTTCTGTATCCCAGCACCTGGGGCAGCACGCTGGCGGTGGAGTTCAACCAGCCGGTCACCAACTTCACGATGGCGTTCTTCACCGGCGAAGTTGCGAGCGAATATGACACCGCCGCGCAGGTGCGTGTGACGGCCTACACCAATGCCGCCATGACAAATCCGGTGGCAACCGGCACCGCGCGCGGCGCGTGGGTCACCGGCGCCTACCCGGAGGGCGTGCTGTCGTTCGGCTCGGCGACGCCGTTCACTAAGGTGACCATCGATGTCCCCTCGCAAAGTCCCGCGCCGAGCCAACTTTTCTTCGTGGACAACATCGTCGTGCAACCGTCCACGCCACCACTGCCGCACGCGCCGCCGCTGGCGTTCGGCGGCGACTTCTATCAGCTCGCCGGCCAGCCGCTCGCCATCAACATCGCGGACCTGATGTGGAGCGATTACGACCCCGATGGCGAGCCCGTGTTTTTTGTCGGCGTCAGCGCCACCACCTCCAACGGTCTGGCGCTCACCGTTCAAGGCGCGCACATCCTGGTGCCCGCGAACTCGCAGGCGGACCGCTTCACCTACACCATCGCCGACAACCTCGGCGTGACCGCGACCGGCACCGCGACCCTTTCCATCATCGACCGCCCGACGAGCCAGGCGAACGCGCTGGACGTGAGCGTGCCGGGCGAAGTCACGGTCAGCTTCACCGGCGTGCCGTGGTATTTTTATGAATGTCAGCGCGCCACGAACGCGACATTCAGCGGCACCCTGCAAACGTGGCCGGTGCAGGCGTGGGCGGATGGGTCGATCTACCTCTGGGACAACTTCGCCGACCTCACCAACGCGCCGCCGCAGGCGTTTTACCGGCTGCGCCACGCCCCCTGAAGGGCAGCCGGCCGGGGCGCGGGATTCGTTGAGCCCGCCAGGCAAACCGAAGCTTGAAGGCACTGGTCGTGGAAGAGTGGCGTTTCGTTCTTTTCGCCGCCCGTGAGGTGTTTCCCGCACGGCGCGGCGACCGCCTGCAACTTTTCCATGCGCGACATGGCGGGGTTCTCCGCCGGCACGCCGCGGGTCGCGTCCTAGTTTGGATGGAGCGCGACGGCGTCGGAGACCCTGTCGCAGCACGCTTGACCGGAGGCAGCTTCACCAACCTGGGCGGCCAGTTCCGGTTCGACATCGGCGGTCTGGACACGGGCGGCTTTACCATCGAAGCCACCACCAACCTGACGCAGTGGGACACCATTCATGCCGACACCGTGCCCAACACCAATTTCAACGACCCGGATTCCACCCTGCTGCCGAACCGCGTTTACCGCGTCACCGTGCCGTAGGCGTTCACCCCACGAAGGCGCACGTTGGACCGGCGAATCAACGGCACATCCAGGGTGGACACGCCGGAAGCCGCTCTGGTAGTAATCCACCGAAACCAGAAGCCCGACGGCGGAGTCCCGCCCGTTTTGGAGTTCGCATAAACGTTGCGCCGCTTCCACGATCATGAGTGCTGCCACGCCTTATTAATTCCTCAAAGCGGTCGAGTGGCTGACTTCGGCAGTTTATCTTGTTGGCTTGTGCGTTGCCTGGTGGGCCTTTCTTCGTTGTCGTAAGTGCGGCTATCTGATGATGGCCGCCTATTTTGCGTCGGTGGTCTTCTGGCTTGTGGCCTGGCCCCCGATCAGCCGCGCCCTTCGCGCTGGCCGCCCGCCGGAGTTTTCGGCGCAAACGCAGCAGAAGATTGACACCGCCGTTCAGGATGCCATTCGCAAGGTGCTCGTCGAGGAAGGTCATCCCGAAGGTGTTCCCGTCCGACGCTCCATCCTCTGGCACCTGATCAAACACCGCACCCCTTACGACCCGACCGTGTGGCAACACGCGGAAGAAAAACTGAAGCTCAAGAAGATTCAACGCCTCCACCAATCCGCCACCGCCCTCGGCTTCAAACTCACCACCACCACCTGAACTTACACGCCTAGTTTCTTACGAGGCATCAACATCGTCATCTCTGATCCTCATCTCGGTCCAGCCTGCGTCTGGCCATCAACGGATCGAAAGGCGAATACGGTGAATGTGCAAGCTCTCGTGTGCCACCATCATCCGGCCTGACCAACTCGACACGAACCAAACTGACATCATCACGACAGTGATCAATGAAATATCCGGCGGCCTCGTCCTGCGACTCCGCAGTCAACTCGTCGTAATACATCTTCCCGCCGTGCTTCCAGTGCATCCCGAAAATGTAGCTCTGCCACATAAGCGTGCGATGATGCCTAACATTTAAGTGGATTGCAGTTTGCAATCTATCCCGGTGGTCATGATTTGACCGTAAGTCCGTCTTTCTTGCTGGTCAAGAGGGATTTGGACATCATGGCGGCATGAATATGCTTCCGGCAACTACGACACCTCTCGGCGGCTTGGTGCCCAATCCAAAATTGCGTCTGCGCGAGCAGGTCCGGGAGGTGATGCGCTTCAAGCATTATGCATGGCGAACTGAGGAAGCATATTGGCAATGGATTCGGCGGTTCATTTTGTGAAGCGGGAAGCGGCACCCGAAAGAGATGGGGGCGGCGGAGGTGAATGGTTTTCTGGGGCGGCTGGCGCAGTCATCCACCGAAACCAAGAAGCGGACCGGTTTGACGCTGGACTGCGTGCGCGACGCGGCGTAGACAGGTCTTGATGGTGGCGCCTGGCGTTGCCTTGTCGTCGGCGAAAGGGAACCTCCCCAGCGACGAACCGGCCCGGCGCCATTCCCGGCGGATTAACTTTCGGACAACCCAGATCAAACGTTTGGCGCCCAAAGCGCAGACAAAGGAGACCACGATGAGCCATGAACCGACGGCACCGGAAACAAAAGGGGGCACGGTAAAGCTGCTGGCAGCGCTTGACCTTGGCCCGGAAATCGAGGGCCTGGCCGGGCGCCAACTGCGGATGCGGATGGTGACCATCGAACCGGGCGGCGTCTTCGGCCCGGTGCACGACCACAAGGACCGGCCGGGCATGGTCTATATCCTGGAAGGAACGATCACGGATCACCGGAATGGCGTGGCCAAGGATTATGGGCCGGGAGTGGGCTGGCCCGAGGACCGGAACACCACCCACTGGCTGGAGAACCGGGGCCCGACGCCGGCGGTGGAAATCTCGGTTGATATCGTCCGGACAAGCTGAGGCCAACGTCCCCCCTTTCACTTCATTACCCATGCAAAAACTACGCGCCCTTCATCTGTATCTCGGCTGCATTTTTGCGCCGATGCTTCTGTTCTTTGCCGTCTCCGGCATCTGGCAGACGCTGGGCATTCATCCCCGGCTGTTGCAGCGGCTGTCCACGATCCACACCTCGCACGCCCTGAAGGCGGGCGGCAGCCTGACCAGCGTTTTCATGATGGCCTTCGTGCTCGTCATGGCGGCGAGCTTCATGCTCACGACCGTGCTGGGCGTGGTGATGGCGTTCAAGCATGCCCGGAGCCGGCGGGTCGTGCTGACCTGTCTTGGGACCGGCATCGCGCTGCCGTTGGCCCTGGTGCTCCTGGCGCTTTTGCGATGATGCTGCCGTCATGGCACATTACGGGGCACATGCCGGAGCGATTCAATTGCAACAGGGAACGTGCCCGCCCAACGCCAAAACATTTTGCCAGCATGAGAAAGAAGAGGCACGGTTTCTTCCTGATCGTCATGGTCGCAACCGCCAGACTTCTGGACCTGCTGCGCCTGGACGTCCACGGGCATCACGCGCATGAGTGTCATTAAGGCCAGCTTGATCGCAATGGTTGCGATGGCTTCCGTCGTCGCCATGGCTCTGCCCATGATTTTTGCCGTCAAGGGACGGGCGGCCTGGGAGGCAATTCCCCCGGACGTTTATGCCCGGGAACGAATGACAATATTTCGCCTGCGTCCGCTGGCTCTCTGGGGTGTGCTCGGCATCGTCAGCTTGGTGGGACGCGCATGTGAGTGGCTTCATTGGCAGGCCGGCGATGACATGGTTGAGGGAATGGTGGCGGGCATGTTGGGCTTGTTGCTGACGGCCCATTTGATTTGGTCGTTTCGATTGCTGCGGCGCGGCTCGGCGGTGGACAAGCGCCTCCGGGTGTTCGCCCGCTACACGATGGCGGTCGCGGCATTCGGTCTGGTGGCTTTAGCGGTCGGGACGCTGACCTGGCACGTGGCTGCCTGATTTTTAGGCTGCACGGGCGGTCGCGGGCAGCCTCAAGGAGCATTTCCCGAAACGTGGGAGATGCGCCGCTTACGCCGTGGCCGGTGCCGGTGCCGGAACGTCGCCGGCCACGTCCACTTCCTTGGACACCAGCCCCACGCAGAGCCCCGCCAGCAGCATGGCCAGGCTGCCCAGCAACACGGCATTCATCGGATTGTCCCCCAGCGCGTGCTTCATCAGCAGCCCCAGACCGAGCGACGCGAGAATCTGCGGGATGACGATGAAAAAGTTGAACACCCCCATGTAAAAACCCATGCGCTGCGGCGGAATCGCATTGGCGAGCATCGCGTAGGGCATGGCCAGAATGCTGGCCCACGCGATGCCAACCAGGAGCATGGCCAGCAGCAACGCGTGGGGCTGCGGCACCAGCACGACCAGCAGCAGCCCCACCCCGCCGGCCAGCAGGCAGACGCGGTGGATGGCGCGCGCGGAAAACTTCCGCACCAGGGCCAGCAGGGCAAAGGCGAAGACGAACGCCGTGCCGTTGTAAACGGAGAAGCACACGCCGCCCCATTCGCTGCCGCGCTGATACGCCGGCGAGCCGGGCACGCCGCCAAACACTTTGGTCGCCACGGCGGGCACGAAATAAATCCACATGCAGAACAACGCGAACCAGGTGAAAAACTGCACGACGGCGAGCTGCCGCATGGCCCGGGGCATCGCGCCAATGCCGCCAACGATTTCGCGCAGCGCGTTGCCCAGCCCGGCGGAGGCGGCCTTCTGCCGGTGGAATTCCGCCGGATTCGCGGGCGGATGCTCGCGCGTGGTCAAAATGGTGTAGAGCACGGCGGCCAGAAACACCCCGGCGCCAATCCAGAAGGCCAGTTGCACCGTGCGCGGGATGGCGCCCGGCGCCGTGGGGCCCGCCACGCCCAGCACGTTCGTCAACAGATAAGGCAGGGCCGAGGACAACACGGCGCCAAGCCCGATCAACAAGCTTTGCATGGCGAAACCGGACTTGCGTTGCGCCTTCGGCAACAGGTCGCCCACGAAGGCCCGGAACGGTTCCATCGCCACGTTGACACTCGCATCGAGAATCCATAGCAGCCCCGCCGCCATCCACACCGTGCCGGCTTCCGGCATCGCGAGGAGCGCCAGGCTGGCGAGCACCGCCCCCGCCAGAAAATACGGCCGCCGCCGCCCCAGACGGCACCACGTGCGGTCGCTGAAGTGCCCGACCAGCGGCTGCACCAGCAGCCCGGTCAGCGGCGCCGCCAGCCAGAGCACGGCGAGTTCATTTTCCCGGGCGCCGAGGTATTGGTAGATGGCGCTCATGTTCGCCATTTGCAGGCCCCAGCCAAATTGAATGCCGAAGAACCCGAAGCTCATGTTCCAGACCTGCCAGAAGCTCAGACGCGTGTTTTGCATGGGGGAAAATCGCGCCTGCCAATGCACCACCGTTCCCGCGCCGGGGCAAGGCAAAGTCCCGGCCGGCGCGACCGCATCTTTGTGCGGTGCCGCTGGCCGCGCGGCCGGGCACGCCCCCGGACCCATGGGGCGTCAGGCGCCGGCGTTCAAGCGCGCCCTGGCCGCATCAAGCTGGGCGCGGCTGCCGAGCAGCAGCACCTGGTCGCCCGGCTGGATTTCCTCGTCCGCGCCGGGGTTGAGCAGGTTCGCGCCGGCGCGCTCCACCGCCACGATGCTCGCGCCGGTGGTGGTCCGGAGCTCCAGCTCCCGGATGAGCCGGCCGGCCGCCGCCGAATCCGCCCGGATCGACACGGTTTCCAAATTCGCTTCGCGGAGCAACGACTGCAACCGGGCGGGCGTTTCGTGCGGATGCGGCGCCGGCGGTTGGGCGAAAGTTTCCTGGAGCGCGATTTGCGCCCTCGAATACACCCGGATGAACGAGCGCCGCAGGAACCAGCTGATGATGCCGGACAACACGAGCATGACCAGCATGACGCGGACCGTTGGCAGCAAGGTGGAACTGAGCAGAATGATGTAAAGCCCGAGCACGATGGTGCCGGCAATCGGGATGACCTGCGCGACCACCGCCCGGATGGCCGGAGTGCGCTCGCCGGCCACGGCCGTCTTCACCTTCAACTCCGCGATGAGCATGCCCAGCGCCTGCAGCTTGCGCGACGTGGCGATGTTCATCGGCAGGGAAAGGATGGCCGCGGCCAGCCACAGCAGCGCCTTCAGCCAGTCCGCCTGCAGTTGCCGCGCCCGCAACCAGGCGGGCGGATGTTGTCCGATGAACGCCGCGACAATGAAAATGCCGGTGACGAGGGCCACATTGAGGGCGATTTGCGCGAGCCACGCGCGGATGAGTTTCCGGGCGAGATTGGACTGGCGCCGCCCAAGCTGGCCCACCCAGTCGGTGTAAAGCTGCAACGTGTTCACCAGGGCGCGGGGCGCAACCCGGTCAAACCAATTGGCCGTTTCATCCGCGCTCCGGATGAGATAGGGCGTCAGGAGGGTGGTGAGCGCGGAAACCGCCACGGCGATGGGATACAGGAAGTCACTGGTCACCTTCAGGGTCACGCCCAGCGACGCGATGATGAACGAGAATTCGCCGATCTGCGACAGGCCCATCCCGACGCGCAGGGACGTGCGCGTGTCGTTGCCGCCCAGAAAGGCGCCGAAGGAGCAGGTCATGACCTTGCCCACGATCACGGCGAGCGTGATGACCACCACGGGCTGCCAGTAGGTGATCAACATGCGCGGATCAATCAGGAGTCCGATGGCGACGAAGAATATCGCGCTGAACATGTCGCGGACCGGTTCGAGGAGGGCTTCGACCCGGTGAATTTCCCGGGCCTCGGCAATGACCGCGCCGATGACAAATGCCCCGAGCGCGACGCTGTAGCCGAGCTTCGTCGCCAGCAACGAAACGCCAAAGCACAACCCCAGCAGCGTCACGATCAGCATCTCGTTGCTTTTGAACCGGGCCACGTAACCGATCAGGCGGGGCACCGTGAGCAGGCCCGCCACCAGGACCACGGCCAGGAAAATGCCCAGCCGGCCCAGCGTCAGGCCGACATCGGCCACGCCCAGTTTTCCCGTCATGGCAATGCCGGACAGCAAGGCAATCATGGCTATGCCCAGGATGTCTTCGATGACCAGAATGCCGAAGATCAACTGCGCAAAACGCTCCTTCATCTTGCCCAGCTCCCCGAGGACCTTGATGATGATCGTGGTGGAGGACATGGACAGCATTGCGCCGAGAAAAATGCTGTCCAGCAGCGGCCAGGCGAAGAAATGCCCCACCTCGTAACCCACCCAGAAGAGCAGCAGGATTTCCAACAGGGCGGCAATCAGGGCCGGCGCGCCCACCCGCGTCAGCTTGCGCAGGCTGAACTCCAGCCCGAGCGAAAACATCAGCAGAATGACGCCCAGTTCGGAGAGCGTGTTGATGGTGGCCTCGTCGTGGATCAGGGCATAGGGCGGCGTGTGGGGGCCAATGATCACACCCGCCAGAATGTAACCGAGCACCACCGGCTGTTTGAGCCGGTGGAAAATGATGGTGACGACGCCGGCGACAATCATCACCACCGCCAGGTCTTGCAGAAAGGTCAAGGAATGCATGAAACAACCAAACTGTATTCCGGCCGGGCGCCGGATGAGTTTCGCCGGCGCCCGGCCCCGAATCAGACGAACCGGCCGTCAATCTTGTTTGCGGCCAAAATACCAGAAAATGGCCACTCCCACGAGGATGATAATCCCCCACAGGAGCCAGCGAATGTGTGAATCTTGCATATCGGTGCCAAAAGTTGTCAGTGCCACCAAACCCTGGGTTAAATCGCCATGACACCGCACGCCGCCGCGTCATCGAAGCTACCGGGAGGACAGCGGGCCACGTGAGGAACAGGCGAACCGGAGCGGGAAATTCAGGCCGGGCACGGCGCCCGTGGAGAACCGGCCGTCCGGCAGCGGAAGCGCCAGCAATTCAGTCTGGCCGAGGGAACCCCCGACGAAAGGCCGCCAACAATCCGGGCCAGGTCCGCTGCCGCGCGCGGCAGCGGAATCAGCGAATCCAGGGTGGGCACCTTGGCGGTGGTCGCAAACGCGCCCGGCAGCCGGAACTGGTGAAACTGCACGGCCTGCGTCGGCGGGCAAACGGTGTAGGCCGTTTCCGTCCTGTGCGTTCGATTTGCAGGGCCGCCGCAACCCGGCCGGACGCCATCAACCGGACCGATCACCCGGGCCGGCAGCCATAGAGCCGCCAACAGGATCAGGCCGGCAAATTGAAGCATGGGTCGCACGCTGCGTCAGTGTAGGGCTCTGCGTGCCGAGGCCAATTCATTTTTCCGCCCCCCGACCCAACCGCCTCCCCCAACTCCAAACTTGCGCCGGCCGGGGCCTTGCGCCACCTATCTTTCTGCCGGGATACCTGCACCATGCGCATGCCAAACTCCGAATCGTGGTTTCTCTGGGCCCTGCTCTCCGCCGTTTTCGCCGGCTTGACGGCGATTCTGGCGAAGGTGGGCGTTCGGGGAGTGGACTCCGATCTCGCCACGCTGGTTCGCACGGTGATCATTCTCTTCGTGCTCACCGCCTTTGTTGGTGCCACGGGCAAATTTGCCAGCCCGTTCCACCTGCCCGCCCGCACGTGGGTATTCCTGACGGGCTCCGCGCTGGCGACCGGCGCGTCCTGGGTTTGTTATTTTCGGGCGCTGCAACTGGGCGAGGCTTCCAAGGTGGCACCCGTTGACAAGCTCAGCCTGGTGTTCGTGGCCCTCTTCGCCTTCGCTTTCCTGGCCGAACGCCCCTCGCCGCGAGAGTGGACAGGGATCGCGCTCATGGTCGTTGGCGTGGTGGTCCTCGCCTGGAAGCGTTGATCCGCATTCGTGAACATTCCAGGCTTTGCGCAGGCGACCACGGCGGGAGGCGGAAACGTTGCCGCGATTTGGAATGCCCGCCGGTGGTTCACCGCTGACAACGCCGCCCGGTGACGCAAGCGGCGGGCGAAGGTTCGCTCGGCATCAGTCCCGCGTGCCGGCGAGCGCCAGCGTGGATTCGCGTCGTTCCCCTTCCTCCACGAGGTTGGTGAAGCGGCCGGCGCGATCCCGCACCACGGCCGCCAGTCGAAGCGGATCAAAGCCCTTCCGTTCGTAGTAGCCGAAGCGGGTGTTCCAGAGGACATACATGTCAAAGTCGCCCGGCTCCCGATGCGCCCCGGCCTTGAAATATTGATACAGCGCCGTCCAGTGACGCTGGGCAACACGACGCGCCTGCGCCGGATCGGAATACGCCCGGGACGCGGAATAACGCTGCCAGACCGACGGCATGATTTGAAACCGGCTGACCTCCCCCGCCCCGCCAATGGCCGAGTCGTCGTTGCCCGATTCAATCATCCCCAGGGCATCGCAACGAACGGCGTCCAGCCAGCCCGCCCGGTTGGTCACTGCAGCAGTGCCAGCCGGCGACGGCGCGACGGCTGCGGCCACACTCGAGGTGGTCGTGATGGCATTGCCAGGCGAAGGAAGCGGGCAGGTTTCCGGCAGCGACCACAGCCCGTTGGACGGGCCTTCCGCGTCTGACTGGGAAAAATTCCAACGCACCAATCCATCTGCGTTGGCTGAAGCCGCCGGCACCGCGTGGGTGCGCTCCCACGAAGTGGCGCTGACCGTGGACACAATGCCCGGCACGGTGAGCACAACGCCCACCGCCAGCCATGCCGCCCTTTTCGTCTGCAACATCATCAGCGCAACGGCCCTTTGAGGCAGTAACCCTTCCAGCATGCCCAAACATGACGGTGGGCGGCAAGGCCGCGGTCGAGGAAGTTACTCACAATGCGCAATGTTCTGGTGCCTCGCGGCTTGGATCGCCACGGTCCTCCGCAAGCGGCGCCGGCCCGCGGGTGCGTTTCCGCCGCGGCGGCTTGACGTCGTCCGGCGGCCCCTTTACGATTCACAAAATGAATGCGGATTCATTAACTGATTCCAACGTCATTCAGACCCCCCGCCGGGAGCGGGAGCGCCAGCAACGGCGCCAGGAGATTTTGCGCGCGGCCGAGCGCATTTTTGCCGCCCGGGGATTTCACGATGCCTCCATCGAACAGATTGCCCACGAGGCCGAGTTCGCAACCGGGACGGTTTACCTGTATTTCAAGGACAAGGAGGCGCTGTATCTCGAACTCTTCGAGGAGAAGATCCGCGAGCTGTCCGAGACCATCCGGCGCGAGCTGGAGCCCATCAAGGATCCGCTGGAAGGGCTGGCCACCGTGATTCGCGCCCGGATGGGCTACTTCGAACGCAACCGCGCCTTCTTCCGCATTTACGCCCGCGAAGGCATGAACCGCTATGAGCAGCGGCATGACCGCTGGCAAAACATCATGCAGATGTATGAACAATATCTGGAACGGCTGCGCAAGCTGATCCAGTCCGCCCAACGCCGGGGCGCCGTGCGCAAGGGCGATCCGCACCTGTTCGCCATCGCGCTCTCCGGCATGATGATTCAGGTCACCCGCGACTGGCTGCAGAGCCAGGACGAAACGCCGCTCACGGAACGCACGCAGTTTGTCATCGACCTCTTTTTTGGCGGCGCCCGGCCGGCCGCCCGCCATAGCGCATGAAAATGTTGCCCCTTCTTTTTGGCTCCGCCCTCGGCGGCCTGCTTGCGAGCTGCAGCGTGGGACCGAATTACCATCGTCCAACGGGCAGCGTGCCCGGCACCTGGACCGCCTCCAGCGGCGGGGCCAACACGAACGCCGCCCACCTGGCCGAGTGGTGGAAACAATTGGACGATCCCACGCTCGACCGCCTCGTCGAACGCGCGCTGCGGGCGAATTTCGATCTCCAGGCCGCCGCCGCGCGGGTGCGGGCCGCCCGGGCGTTGCGCGGCGCGGCCATCTCCGATTTCCTGCCCACCATTGACGCGAACGCGTCCTACAGCACGGCCCGGCGCAGCGCAAACTCGTTGAACTCGCCCGTGAAATCGATCGACACGGACACCTACCAGGCCGGCTTTGACGCGTCGTGGGAAATCGACATCTTCGGCGGCCAGCGCCGCGCACTGGAGGCGGCCACCGCGCAGTTGCAGGCCGTCGAGGAGGGGCAACGCGATGTGCAGGTCACCCTGCTGGCGGAAGTGGCGCGCTACTACGTGGATTTTCGGGGCACCCAGCAGCGGCTCGCCATCGCCCGGAAAAATCTGGAGGCCCAGGCCGAAGTGTTGAACCTGACGCAACTGCTGCTCGACAAGGGGCTCGCCACGCAGCTCGACGTGGCCCAGGCAAAAACCGTGTTCGCGGCCACCAAGTCCGCCCTGCCCGCCCTCGAAACGACGCTGCAACAGGACAATCATCGCCTGTGCACATTGCTGGGCGTGGCGCCGGGTTCCCTGGATGGCGACCTGGCCGCCGAAGCGCCCATCCCGCCGGCGCCGCCGGAAATCCCGGTGGGCCTGCCGTCCGATTTGCTGCGACAACGGCCGGACATTCGCGCCAGTGAACGGCAACTCGCCGCCACCACCGCCAACATTGGCGTGGCGCAGGCCGAACTGTTGCCGAAGTTTTTCCTGACCGGCTCGGGCGGCTTTCAAAGCCTGCATGCCAGCAATTTGATTTCGCCCGCGAGCGAATTCTGGTCCGCCGGCCCCTCCGTGCAATGGCGGCTGCTGGAATACCCGCGTCTCAAGGCCGCCGTCAACGCGCAGACTGCGCAGCAGGAGCAGGCGCTGGCGCAGTTCAATCAGACCGTTCTGCTTTCGCTCGAGGACGTCGAAAACGCCGTGGTGGCCTGGAACAAGGAGCACGAACGTTATCAATCCCTGACTGAAGTCGTGCAGGCGAACCGGCAGTCCCTCGATCTCGCAAAGCAACTTTATCAAAACGGTCTGGGCGAATTTCTCAACGTGCTGCTGGCCGAACGGACGCTTTACCAGGCCGAGGACGCGCTCGTGCAAAGCCAGAGCACCATGACGGAAAATGCCGTGGCGCTTTACAAGGCGCTGGGCGGCGGCTGGGCCACGACCTCCAAACCATGACTGTGATCAAAACCATGCATTCCGGGAAAAGCCTGCTGAACCTCCCGCTCGCCGCGCTGTTGCTGGCCGGGCCGGCCGGCTGCTCGCACGAGTCCAACGGACCGGCGAGCACGTCGATTACCAAACCCAAGGCTGCGGACCTGCCGGTGCCGGTCATCGCCGCCCAGGCGGCCCGACAAAACGTGCCCATCACGCTGACGGCGATCGGCAACGCGCGGGCGCTGGCCAGCGTCGCCATCAAGGCGCGCGTGGACGGCCAGCTCGTGAGCGTCGCCTTCCAGCAAGGCGACGAGGTCAAGGCCGGCGAAACCATTTTCCAGCTCGACGCGCGCCCGTTTCAGGCGGCCCTGGACCAGGCGCAGGCCGTGCTTGGCCGGGACGAAGCCTCGCTTGAGAACGCCGAAGTGGACATGCGGCGCACCGACGACCTGGCCAGCACGAAGGCCGTCACCGCATCGCTTGTGGATGCCAACCGCGCGAAGGTCGCCGCGTTGCGCGCGACCGTGGCGGCCGACAAGGCGGCGGTGGAAAGCGCCCAGTTGCAGCTCTCGTTCTGCTCCATCACCGCCCCCGTCACCGGGCGCATCGGCTTGTTGCAGGTGGACGCCGGCAACATGGTGAAGAACAACGACACCGTGCTCGCCACCGTCAACCAGGTCCGGCCGATCTACGTGGATTTCTCCGTGCCGGAACAATCGCTGCTGGCCGTGCGGCGCGCGGCCAATGCGGGCCGGCTGCACGTGCAGGCGGCAATCCCTGATCACGCCGCGGAAACGGTCACGGGCGAACTCGAAGTGGTGGACAACCAGGTGGACCCCACGACGGGCACGGTGCTCCTGCGCGCGAAGTTTGCCAACGCGGATGAGCGCCTGTGGCCGGGCCAGTTTGTGAACGTCACGTTGAGCGTGGGCGAAATCACCAACGCCGTGGTGGTTCCGTCCCAAGCCATCCAGGTCAGCCAGGAGGGCGAGTTTGTATTCGTCGTCAAGCCGGACAGCACCGTCGAAAAGCGCCTGGTCAAACTGGGCATTGCCACGGACGGCCAGACGGTCATTGAACAGGGAGTGCAGGCCGGCGAAACCGTCGTCACGGACGGCCAGTTGAAGCTTGTGCCCGGCGGCAGGGCGGAGATCAAATCGCCCGCCGCCGACGCGCCGGCGAAGCCGGAGAACGGGGGGACGGCATGAGCGTTCCGGAGCTGTTCATCCGCCGCCCAGTCATGACCACGCTGGTCATGCTGGGCATCCTGCTCTTCGGCATCATCAGCTATCGCGCGCTGCCGGTCAGCGACCTGCCGAGCGTGGATTATCCGACGATTCAGGTTTCCGCCAGCCTGCCCGGCGCCAGCCCGGAGACGATGGCTTCGGCCGTCGCCACGCCGCTGGAAAAGCAGTTCTCGACCATTCCCGGCGTGGATTCGATGTCGTCGGTGAGTTCCCTGGGCAACTGCCGCATCACGATTCAATTCTCGCTCGACCGCAACATTGACGCGGCGGCGCAGGACGTGCAGGCGTCCATATCCAAGGCCTCACGGCAGTTGCCCACCGGCATGCCGACGCCGCCGACCTTCAACAAGGTGAACCCGGCGGACTCGCCGATTCTCTATCTGGCGCTTACGTCGGACACGCTGCCGCTGTCCACGGTGGACGAATACGCAGAGACGCTCATTGGCCAGCGCCTGTCGATGGTGAAAGGCGTGGCGCAGGTCGGCGTGTTCGGTGCGCAGGCCTACGCGGTGCGGGTGCAGCTCGATCCGAGCGCGCTGGCGAGCCGCGGCATCGGCATTGACGAAGTGCAGAGCGCCATTGCCCAGGGCAACGTCAACCTGCCGACCGGCACGCTGGACGGGCCGCATCAGGCCTTCACCGTCCAGGCCAACGGCCAGTTGTTCCGCGCGGCGGACTACCGGCCGCTCATCGTGGCGTATCGCAACGGCCAGCCGGTGCGGCTGCGTGAACTTGGCCGCGTGATTGACAGCGTGCAGAACGACAAGGCCGCCGCGTGGTTCAACGGCAAGCGCGGCATCGTGCTCGCCATCCAGCGGCAGCCGGGCGAAAACACCGTCCGCGTGGTGGATGACATCCGCGCCACCCTGCCCACGCTGCGGGCCCAGATTCCGGGCGCCGTGAATTTCGAGGTGCTGTATGACCGTTCGCAGTCCATTCGCGAGTCGGTGCATGACGTGCAGTTCACGCTAGGCCTCACCGTGGCACTGGTGGTCATGGTGATTTTCGTCTTCCTGCGCAACATCTCCGCCACGGTCATTCCGAGCCTGGCGCTGCCCATGTCGCTCATCGGCACGTTCGCGGTCATGTATCTCCTGGGTTACAGCGTGGACAACCTCTCGCTGATGGCGCTCACCCTGTCCGTCGGCTTCGTGGTGGACGACGCCATCGTCATGCTGGAGAACATCGTGCGCCACATGGAGCACGGCGAACCGCCCTTCACCGCCGCGCTGAAGGGCTCGCGCGAAATCGGCTTCACGATCATTTCCATGACCTTGTCGCTCGCGGCGGTCTTCATCCCGGTGCTGTTCATGGGCGGCATTCTGGGACGGCTGCTGCATGAATTCGCCGTGACCATCATGACCGCGGTGCTGGTGTCCGGCTTCGTGTCGCTCACGTTGACGCCGATGCTGTGCAGCCGCTTCGTGCGGCCGCCGGCGCAGGCGCACCACGGCAAGGTTTACGCGCTGACGCAAAAATTCTTCGACGGCCTGCTGCTGGTTTACGAACGGACGCTGCAGGTGGTGTTGCGGCACCGGCTCATCACCCTCGGCGTGTCCGCCCTGGTGCTGGTGGCGACGGGCTGGTTCTTTGTGAAAATTCCCAAGGGCTTCTTCCCCAGCGAGGACACGGGCCAGATTTTCATCGTGACCGAAGGCGGGCAGGACGCCTCGTTTGAATCCATGCGCGAGCATCAGTTGCAGCTCATGAAGATTGTGGACCAGGAGCCCGGCGTGCAGAACTACATTTCCGCCATCGGCGCCGGCGGGCCCAGTTCCACGCCCAACGCGGGCCGCATCTTCATCCGCTTGAAACCGCGTTCAACCGGGCGCCCGCACGTGGATCAAATCATCCAGGACCTGCGCAAGAAAATGTCCGCCGTGCCCGGCATCGGCGCCTACCCGCAGAATCCGCCGCTCATCCGCATCGGCGGCTCGTTCACGAAGAGCCTGTATCAGTTCACGCTGCAAGGGCCGGATTTGCAGGAGCTGTATCGCTGGGTGCCCATCGTGCAGAAAAACATGGCCGCCCTGCCCGGCCTGCAGGACGTCACGAGCGACCTGCAAATCGCCTCGCCGCAGGTGATGGTCCACATCAATCGGGACAAGGCCCGCGCGCTGGGTGTCACCGCCGAGCAGATCGAGGACGCGTTGAACAACGCCTACGGTTCGCGCCAGGTTTCGACCATTTACGCGCCCGTGGACCAGTATTGGGTCATCATGGAAGTCCTGCCGGAAAAGCAGAACGATCCGGCGGCGCTGGCGCAGCTCTACATCCGCTCCGCCACCGGCAAGCTCATCCCGTTGCTGGCCGTGGCGGACATCACGCGCGACGTGGGCCCGCTGACGGTGAATCACTTTGGCCAGCTGCCGGCGGTGACGATTTCCTTCAACCTCGCGCCGGGGCATTCGCTCGGCACGGCCGTGGACGACGTGCAGCAAATGCTCACCAAAATCCGCCTGCCCGCCACACTGAGCGGCAGTTTCCAGGGCCAGGCACAGGTGTTTGAAAGCTCCGTAAAAGGACTCGGGATTCTGCTGGTGATGTCCATTCTGGTCATCTACATGATCCTGGGGATTCTTTACGAAAGCTTCATCCATCCGCTGACCATTCTCTCCGGCCTGCCGTCGGCGGGCTTTGGGGCGCTGCTCACGCTGGAGTTGTTTCACATTGACCTGAACCTTTACGCGTTCGTCGGCCTCATCATGCTCGTCGGCATCGTGAAGAAAAACGCCATCATGATGGTGGACTTTGCCATCGAGGCCCGGCGCGAAGGCAAGACACCGTTCGACGCCATTTACCAGGGCTGCGTGCTGCGGTTCCGGCCCATCATGATGACGACGATGGCCGCCCTGATGGGCACGCTGCCCATTGCCTTCGGCTTCGGAGCCGGCGGCGAATCGCGGCAGCCGCTCGGTCTGGCCGTTGTGGGCGGCCTGATCGTGTCGCAACTGCTGACGCTCTACATCACGCCGGTATATTACCTTTATCTGGAATCGTTCCAGGCTTGGCTGAGCCGCCACTTTGGCCGCCGGCCGGCCGTGGTGCCAACCGCCACCCAAACCGCCTGATCTGATTATGCCCGAACCTGTCCCCAACCTTTCCACGCCCGCCGCCGCGGAATCAACCCCGCCGGCCGGCAGCCGACGTCGCCTTGTCCTGGCCATTGCCGTGGGCGTTGGCCTCGCCGTGCTGTTCTTCTTTGGCCTCCGTTATCTGGTGGCCGCCTTCACGCATGAAGACACCGATGACGCGTTCATCGAGACCGGCGTGGTGGGCATTTCCCCCAAAGTGGCCGGCATCGTGGCCGCCGTGCACGTGCGGGACAATCAATGGGTCAATGCCGGCGATCCGCTCGTGGACATTGACGCGCGCGACTATGAAACCGCCCTCGCCCGCAAGCAGGCATCGCTGTCCGTCGCGCAGAGCAACAAGAAGAGCGCCGAAGCCGCCTATCAAGTGATGCAGGCCAAGCTCGCCACGGCGGAGGCCACCGCCAAACAATCGGCGTCCGAGGCAGCGGCGTCGCAGGCCACCGCGGACAAGGCCGACGCCGATTTGAAGCGCGCGGAAACGTTGCGCGAACAGAAGGTGCTCTCCCAGCAGGAATACGACCAGATTCGCGCCACGGCGCTGACCACGGCCGCGACTGCCGCCGCCGACCGCGACAAGGCGAGGAGCGATGAATCCAAGGTGAACGAGGCCCGCGCGCAATTGGACGCGGTGGTGGCCGCGCTCGAAATGGTGCAATCCCAAATCGCCGAGGCGCAGACGGAGGTGAAATCGGCGAACCTCGACCTCTCCTACACGCGCATTTACGCCCCCACCAACGGCGCCGTGACGCGCAAGTCGGTGCAGGAAGGCGAATACGTCCAGGCCGGCCAGAAGCTGCTGGCCATCGTGCCTTCCAACGTCTGGGTGATCGCCAATTTCAAGGAGACCCAGCTGGACCACATCCGCCCGGGAATGCCGGTAAAAATTCATGTGGACGCCTACCCGGAGCAGGCGTTGCGCGGCCATGTGGACAGCGTGCAGGCCGGCAGCGGCGCGCGGTTCAGCCTGTTGCCGCCGGAAAATGCGGTGGGCAATTTTGTGAAAGTAGTCCAGCGCGTGCCGGTGAAAATCCTGTTCGACGACGCCCCCGACCGCACACGCACGCTGGGGCCGGGCATGTCCGTCGTGCCGTCCGTGCGGACCCGCGATTTTGCCCCGCCGGAAGCGCTGCTGGCCATGGCGGCTGTCGTCCTCGCGGCCCTCGGCACCTGGCTCGGCATCAAGGCCCTGCCCGACCGCGAAGAAAAAACGAACCCCTGAGATGGCAACTCCGGCCCCAGGCGCAGCGGAATGGCGGCCCCGGCACAGTCCCTGGCTGATTGCCGCGGCGGTCGTGTCCGCGACGTTCATGGAAGTGCTCGACACTTCCGTGGCGAACGTTTCACTGCCGCACATCGCGGGCAACCTGTCCGTCACCGCCGAGGAATCCACGTGGGTGCTGACGAGCTATCTCGTGTCCAACGCGATCATCCTGCCAATGGCCGGCTGGCTGGGACGCTTCTTCGGGCGTAAACGGCTGTTCCTGGGGTGCATCACGCTGTTCACGCTCGCGTCCGTGCTGTGTGGCATGGCGACGAGCCTGGACTTCCTGATTCTCGCGCGCGTGTTGCAGGGCATCGGCGGCGGCGCCATGGTGCCGATTTCCCAGGCGATTTTGCTGGAAAGTTTTCCGCCCAACAAACGCGGAGCGGCCATGGCCGCGTTCGGCATGGGCGTCATCGTGGCGCCCATTCTCGGACCAACGCTCGGCGGCTGGATCACCGACAACTATTCCTGGCGCTGGATTTTTTACATCAACGTGCCCGTGGGCATCTTTGCCTCGCTGATGGCGGAAAAGCTCATCGAAGATCCGCCCTACATCAAACAGGCCCGCGCCGGGCGCATTGACTTTCTCGGGTTCGCGTTTCTCGCCATCTGGCTGAGCACGCTGCAGGTCATCCTCGACCGGGGCGAGCAGGACGACTGGTTTTCCGCCGGGTGGATCCGCTGGTGCGGCGTGCTGTCAGTGCTGGCATTCCTGGCGTTCATCGTCTGGGAATTCCGCGTGCGCGAACCGGTCGTCGATTTGCGCGTGCTGAAAAACCGCAACTTCGCCGTCGGCCTGATGATGATCACGATGCTGGGCGGCGTGCTCTACGGCACCACGGCGGCGCTGCCGATTTTTCTCCAGACGCTGATGGGTTATCCCGCGCTCCAAAGCGGTCTGGCCCTCACGCCGCGCGGCATCGCGGCGTTTTTCACCACCATTTTGGTGGGCCGACTGGTGGACAAGGTGCGCAAACGCTGGCTGCTGCTGACCGGCTTCACGCTGCTGGCCCTGTCCTCCTTCTGGCTGGGCTGCATCAATCTGCAGGTGGCCCTGCCCAACGTCGTCATGCCCATCGTGCTGAGCGGCGTGGCGGTGAGTTTCGTCTTCGTCCCGCTCACAACCGTGGCGATGGGCAATCTGCCGCAGGAGCAGATGGGCAACGCCACGGGGGTTTACAACCTGATGCGCAACCTGGGCGGCAGCTTTGGCATCGCCATGGTTACCACCCTGCTCTCCCGGGTGGCGCAAGTCCGCCAAGTTTCGCTGACCGCGCACACCACGCCCTACGATCCGGTGTTCAACGACCAACTGACGGCCGTGACCCACGCCATCACGCCGGCCGTGGGCGCTGCGAATGCCGGCCCGCACGCGCTCGGCCTGCTGTATCAGGAGGTGCTGGCCCAGGCAAAGTTGTGGGCGTTCGTTTACAACTTCCGGCTGTTTGGCGTGATTTGTCTGCTGGTGATACCCACCACCTTCCTGTTGAAGCGCGTGCAGTCAGGGAAACGCATCGACGCCCATTGAGCCCCGACCGCACGCTTGCTTTGCGTCAGCCGACCATCCAAACCCAAGTCAACAATCCCGCCAGCGCTGCCGCCGTTACGGGCACGCCCAGCCGGGCGAAATCCCGAAACGAAATGTGGATTCCCATTTGGCGGGCCTGTTGCACGACGATGATGTTCGACACACTGCCGACGATGAACAGGCTGCCGCCAAAGCTGTTGGCCAGCGCCAGCACATAGGCCGCGGGCGGCTGGGTCACGTGCGCCACCTTGAGCAGCAACATCACCGCCGCCGAGTTGTTGATGAGGTTGGACAGCACCGCCGTGGCGACGGCCAGGGTGCCTGGCGATTCGAGATGCAGCCCGCCGTGCGCCAGCCAGTTCACCGCCGTTTCGCCGTAGCCGGTGGATTGCAGCGCGCCGGTGACCACGAAAAGCCCCATGAACAGGACCAGGATGGGCCAGTCCACCAAGCCCAGCAGTTCGGCCGTGCGAAACTTGGGGCTGGCCAGATGAATGGCCGCCGCGGTCAGCGCGACAATCTCCTTCGGCAACGGCGTAAAAAACAATCCAATCACCAGGGTCAGGATGACCAGCCCCTTGAGGGTGTGCGGCCGGTCAAACGGATGCGCCGTCATCGCGGCCGCCGCGCCGGTCACGGCGGGAGCGGTTGTGAGCTGGTTGCGGGAAAGCCGCCAGATGATGCCGTAAGCGGCGGCCAGGCTGAACCCGACCGGCACCAGGCACCACAGGGCGTATCGCCCGAAGTTCAGGCCGGCGATCTGCCCAATCATCATGTCCTGCGGATTGCCGACCAGCGTCGCCGCCGCGCCAATGTTGCTGGCCACCGCCAGCGCAATCAGAAACGGGACGGGATTCAGCGCGCGCCGTTGCAGGGCCACCGCCACGACCGGCGCGAAAACAAAGCACACGATGTCATGATTCAAAAAGGCGGAGAGCCCGGCGGTCGCCAGCATGAGCACCAACAGAAACCGGGCCGGGCTGCCCAACTGCGCGGCAATCCGCCCCGCCACGACGTCAAAAAAGCCCGAGAGCCGCAGTTGCGCGGACAGGACGAAAAAGCCGAAGAGCAGCAGAATGGTGGGCCAGTTGATGAAGCCGATGATGTCTGCCGTGGGGAACCCGCCGAACACCATCATGGCAATCGCGCCAAGCATCGCGATGCCGGTGCGGTCCAGCTTCAAGCCGGGCACGTGCCCGACGGCGATGCCGAGATAGGTCAGCCCGAAAATGACCAGCACGGCGGGCCGTTCCATCAAGGGCTGGGCAGCGTCCGCAAGCATGGCGCGCGGCGGGGTTCAATGCGCGAGCAGCTTGCGAATCTCCTGAAGTTCCTTGCGCCGTTCGGGCGGAACCTTGGGATAACGCAGCTTCAGCTCATCGAGCGTGTCCACGATGATTTGAGAAATGATGAGCCGCGCGTTGGGCTTGTCATCCGCCGGCACCACATACCACGGCGCGTGCCGCGTGCTCGTGGCGCGGAGACAATCCTCGTAGGCCGTCATATATTTTTTCCAAAGCTTGCGCTCCTCCAGATCGGCCCGGCTGAACTTCCAGTTCTTGTCCGGGTCGTCGATGCGGTCCAGAAAGCGTTTGCGCTGCTCGCCCTTGGACAGGTGGAGGAAAAACTTCACCACGCGGGTGCCGTTGCGGTGCAGATGTTTTTCCAGGTCGTTGATCGAGCGGAAGCGGTGTTTCCAAAGGCCGTCGTCGCGCAGCGTCTCGGCGGGCAGGTTTTGCGCCGCGAGAATTTCCGGGTGCACACGAACGATGAGCACCTCCTCGTAGTAGGAGCGGTTGAAGATGCCAATGCGGCCCCGCTCGGGCAGGCAGCGGTTCGTGCGCCAGAGAAAATCGTGATCGAGCTCCTGCGCGCTGGGATGCTTGAAGCTGAACACCTGGCACCCCTGCGGATTGACGCCGGACATGACGTGCTTGATCGCCCCGTCCTTGCCGGCGGCGTCCATGGCTTGAAAAATCAGCAACAGCGCATACCGGTCGTCGGCGTAAAGCATGTTCTGCCGGGCGCTCATCCGCTCCGTGTGCGCGGCGAGCAACTTCTCCGCGTCATGCCTGGTTTTGTAGAACGGTTTGACGTGGGTGGCCCACTGGTCGAGCCGCACCTTCTGGCCGGCGCGGACGCGGAAAGGTTTGATGTCGATTTTCATGGGCGAATCCAGGTGGCCGGCGCGTGTGACGGGTTCTAGGTTTGCTGCGCCGTCACGTTACCGCAATCGTCCGCCCGACACCAGCCCACAACCGCCGCCCGGCCGCGGCGCAAATTTTGCCGGATTCAACTGCCCGGCTTGGCCTCAAACGTGAAATCCACCTTCACGTCCTGGTCCTTGACCACGATCTTTTGGGTCTGCTTGCCGGCCTTGCGATGCGCGGCTTCCAGCGTGTATTCGCCGGGCGGAACATTGTGAATGCGAAACGTGCCATCCTTCGCGCTCACGGTAAACCACGGATGGTCGAAGACGCTCACGTAGGCAAACATCCACGGGTGCACGTCGCACTTGAAGCGCACAAACTCCTCCGGCGCCTTGAAGGAAAAACTCAAATCGCCCGAGTTGGGCATCTGCGCCTGGTTTTCCTCCGGATTGTCCGACGCGGTGGGCGTGACGTGCACGTTGTGCAAAACGGGATCCGAATTGCGGACGAGGATTTTTTGTCCGGTCTGACACGCCGCAATGTAAGGATCATACTCGCACCCTTTCTGATCGATCACCAAAGGCGCGGCTCCGGCCCCGGTGGATTTGCCGTGAACATCGGCCAGGCCCACCACGACGTCCGCCAGCCCACCCTGCGGCCCGACCGCGTAAAAGTGCGTGGTCGGCATTTCAGCATGCAGCTTGCCGCAATTTGGATCGTTCTTCAGGGGCGCGATGTCGATTTCCTTGGGCGGTGTGCCTTTGAAAGTAATCGTGCCGTAAATGTCCGCCGCCCGCGCCGCGGACAGGCCGAGCAGCAGGCCGCCTGCGGCGAAGAGCATCGCGGCCAGCGGCGGCAACGAGCGACGATAGTTCGAATTGAGCGGAATCATCCTTGGTTTCATGTGGCTTCCTTTGCGTTTGGTTGTTGGCGTCATCAAAACCGTCCAGCCGCCGACGCCCGGCGCGAACGCTGTGGGAGTTGGACAGCCGGCCCGCGCGAAACGCTCAAATTCCGTCGGGGCCGGGCGCGCGTCCGGTGGCGGGATGCAGCCCAAATTGCACCAGTTTGGCGTGCATCGTGATGCGCGTGACGCCGAGCCAGCGCGCCGCGCGGGCCTGGTTGCCGCCCGCCCGCTGGATGGCCCGGGCGAACAGCTCCCGTTCCACCGCCGCGGTCACCTGCGCATGCACGCCGGTCGATTCGCCCCGCTGCGCGGCGTCGAGAATCTGGTCCAGCCATTCGCCGAGGGATGGCTTGAGCAGCGCCGGCCCGCCGGTGTTGGCGGCAAGCGTGGCCCGCACATGGTCCGGCGAAATGGTGTAGCCCTGCGCCGCCAGCAGCACCTTGCGCACGACGTTTTCCAGTTCGCGCACGTTGCCGGGCCAGTTTTGCTGTTGCAGACAGGTCATCGCTTCGGGGTGAATCGAGGGGGCGGCCGTGCCGAGGGCCGGCCCGTGACGGGCCAGAAAGTAGCGGACCAGTTCCGGGATGTCCTCACGCCGGTGCCGCAAGGCCGGCAGCGTGAGCACGACGACGTTGAGGCGGTAGAACAAATCCTGCCGGAATGTGCCCGCTGCCATCGCGGCCTCCAAATCGCGATGCGTGGCGGCAATGACGCGGACATCCACCGGAATGATTTCCTTCCCGCCCAGCCGCCGCAGCGTGCGTTCCTGCAGCACGCGGAGCAATTTCACCTGCGTGCCCAACGTCATGTCGCCAATCTCGTCCAAAAAAATCGTGCCGCCGCCGGCCTGTTCAAACCGGCCAATCCGCCGCGCGTCGGCGCCCGTGAACGCCCCGCGCTCGTGCCCGAACAATTCGCTCTCGAGCAGCGTCTCCGGGATGGCTGCGCAGTTGATGGTGATGAACGGCGCGGGCGCGCGGTCGCTGTGTTGATACAGGGCGCGGGCGATGAGTTCCTTGCCCGTGCCGGTCTCGCCGCGAATGAGCACATCCACCGGCCGCGCGGCGACGCGGCCGATTTCCTTGTAGATGTCCTGCATCGCCGGGCTGCGCCCGACCAGCGCCTCGCGCCGGGCGGCCGGTTCACCCAACGCCACGGGCTCCGACAGGCGCCGGTGACTGTCAGCCGCCTTGCGGATCAATTCCAGCAGGCGCGGCGGGTCGAAGGGTTTGAGCAGGTAATCGTAGGCGCCCCACTTCATCGCCTCGATGGCGGTGTCGGTGGTGCCAAAGGCCGTGGCCAGAATGATCGGCAGCCGGGGCTGGACGGCGTGCAACTGGCGCACGATCTCCAGCCCGTTCGTGCCGGGCACCTTCAAATCGGTCACCAGCACATCGAACGCCTCCGCCTGCGCGCGCGCCAGTCCGGCGTCGCCGCGCCGCTCCACGACCAGTTCGCAGCCCTCGCCAGCCAGCAGGCGGCTCAACGTGTCCGTGATGCCGGCGTCGTCTTCGATGAGCAGAATGCGCGTGGGCGTCATGCGGTGGCTTGGGGCAGGATGATGCCGAACGTGGTGCCGCGACCGGGCCAGCTCTGATATTGAAGCGCGCCGCCGTGTTTTTCGATGATGCCCGCGGCGATCGACAGGCCGAGGCCCGTGCCGGTTTCCTTGGTGGTGAAGAACGGGTCAAACAAGCGTTGCTGCACTTCCGGCGACATGCCTTTGCCGTTGTCCGAAACTTCGAGGACCGCCGCGGCCTGCTCGCGCCCGCCCAGGCGTTTGCGCGTGGCCCGGATCGTGAGCCGGACCGCGCCATTCTCCCCGATGGCATCCGCGGCGTTTTGAATGAGGTTGATCAAAACCTGCTTGATCTGCGCGGCGTCAGCCTGGACCCGGAGGGCGGGCGTGTCGGCCACGGTCAACTGGATGTTGTGCCGCGCCAGTTGCGGCGTCAGCAGCGTCCCAACTTCCCGCAGGAGCGCCACCGCATCGACCTCCGTCCGCCGCGGTTCGGTGGGGCGCGCAAACTGAAGGAACTCGTTGACGATGCGTTCGAGCCGCAGAATCTCCCGCTCGACGAGCTGGCTGTCGGCATGTTCACGCGAACCCGGCGGGAACTGTTTTTGCTGGATGAACAACGCCGCCTTGATGGCCGTCAGCGGGTTGCGGATTTCGTGGGCCACGCCCGCCGCCAGCAGGCCGAGGGAGGCAAGTTTTTCGCGGCGTTCCAGCAGCGACTGGCTCTCCACCAGTTTCAGGCGCAGGGGCGCGATCAGGTGGCGGTAAACGCCGAAGGCGAGAATGGCGCCCAACAGAAACAAGCCGCCGAGCGACACCAGCACCAGGGTGTGCAACTGGCCGATGGTCTCGTTCGCCTGCCGGACCAGCCCGCTGCGGGACTGGTAATGCGCCTGCGCGAGCGCCTGCCCCAGTTGCGAGAGGTGGTCCGATTCGCGCATGAGCCCGGCGTATTCGGCCAGCGTGGCGCTTTGCTGGCCGAGCGACTCCAACCGCGTCACCAGCACGCGGGCCACGGCGAGATACTTGTCGTAGGCGGTGTCGATTTGCTGCATGAGCGATTGTTCCGCGGTCGTCAGCAGCTTCGGCTTCTGCTGGTCAATCCACCGGTCAAGCTCATGACTGGTCTTGTCGAACCACCGCAAGTCGGCGGCGTCATGACCGGCGCCGTAACGGTAAAGGGACATGTTCAGCTCGCGGACGTAATCCGCAAACTCGGCGGCGATGCGGAAACTCTCGGAATCCACCTGGCCCAGTTGCCCGCGCAACTTCGCGGCGCGGCCCTGGGATGCAAATGTCAGTCCGCCAACCGCAAGTCCCATCAACGCAATCCCCGCGACGAGAATCAGGAACCGCATCTTGACCGTCGCGTCACTGGGTGAGAGCTCAGTTGCTTGCCGCCGCAGCATACTGACTAGACACCCGGACGGCCGGGACGTTCGGTTTGCGCCGCAAAAGCCGGTGAAACCCGCGGCTTCCGCGCCTCCGGCCGGCTGGCACGCGTCCCGCTAAACACAGTCCACAGCGGCCCGCCGGGCCGCCCCAAACCAAACACGCGAAACCATGAAAGCGAATGACCTCTTGATGGAACAAACCCACGGAAGCCGCCCGCCCCGCGAAGGGACCGCCCGCGAGTGGCGCAGCGCACCGGACGACACGTCGCGACGGCTCACCGCCACGGCCACGAAACGCATTCTGCTGGCCGATGATGATCCGGGCGTGCGCGAAATGGTGGGGCGCGTGCTGGAGTCCGAGCATTATGTGGTCACCTTTGCCCGCAACGGCCGTGAAGCCGCCCAGCGGTTTTCCGCCAGCGCTCCCGATCTGGTGTTGCTGGATTTGAACATGCCGGATGGCGACGGCTGGAAGACCTTCGGCCAGATGTGCCATGAGGATCCGCTGGTGCCCGTCATCGTCATCACCGCGCGGCCGCATCAACTGACCAACGCCGTCGAACTGGGCGTCGATGCGTTGATGGAAAAACCGCTGAACCTGCCGTTGCTGCTCGAAACCATCCGCAACCTGATGGCCGAAACCGAGGCCGAACGCACCCAGCGCCTCACGAATCCGGAGTTCAAAACCGTCCTGCTGAGGCCGGCCGACAGCCCACGCCAACCGCAACCCGCCACATGAACGCCAAAGCCAGGGCCCAAACCCTCGCCGCCGCCCACGGAAAAACGCTTTTGCTCGTGGACGACGAACCCGCCGTGCGCGAAATGGTGGGCCGCGTGCTGGCGCAGGAGGGCTATCGCGTGCTGACGGCTGCCAACGGCGCCGAGGCCGTGGCCATGGCGGCCGCGGATGCGGTGGATGCCGCCCTGCTGGACTTGAACCTGCCGGGCCAGAGCGGCTGGGACACATTCGAACGGCTCACCACGGCGGATCCTTTTCTGGCCGTGGTGATCATCACGGCGCGCCCGAATCAGTTGCTCAATGCCATCAACGCCGGCGTGAGCGCGCTGCTCGAAAAGCCGCTCGATTTTGAAACGCTTCTCAAAACCGTCCGCCAGGTGCTGGCCGAATCCGACCGGCGCCGCTTGGAGCGCATGACCGGCCAGCGCGAAGACATTTACTATCAGCCCGTAACCCATCCCGCGTGACCCGGATGCCGCAGCCGACCCGCGTGCCGCCCGGCGTCCGCCAGTTGCGAAAAACGTCCGCCGCCGCTGGCGCAATGTCACCCGACGTGTGATAGGTTGTGGCGAAGGGAAACAACCACGTGCGCACCATGAACCAAAACCCCGAGGCCAAATCGGCGCCCGCCACCGAACCGTGGAAGACCGTGCTGCTCTACGGCGACGCCGAATCCGGTTCGTCCGCGCACCACCTGCTGACGCGGGCGGCGGCCCGCACCGAGTCCTCCGCCACGTGGGAGTCCGACTTGTGGCGCTTCGACGTAATGCAGGAAAAGCCCGTGGCCGCCCAGGCGTTGAAACAAGCGCAGAACGCCGATTTGATCATGCTCTCCGCCAAGGCGATTGAGGAGCCACCGGCCTGGCTCATGGAGTGGCTGGGTGAATGGGCGGTGAACCGCACGGTGCCGGATGCCGCCGTGGCGGCGTGGTGCCGTCATGCCGATGATCAACCCGCGACGCCCGGCGTCGAGAAACTCCGTCAGTTTGCCCAAGCGCACGGGCTCGCTTTTCTTTGCGCCAACGACTACCGCCAACCGTCCGTGGTTTGAAGCGCGCGCAGGTCGTTCCGTAAAAACCTCAACGCCGCCGGCTCACCTTCTCCCGGTCGGCCTTTGCCGTTTGGGCAAACAATTCCTGCTGGTGCCAGCCGCCGCCCAGGGCTTTGATGAGTTGCACGGAAGCAATCAACCGCTGCCCCACAAGTTGCGCGTTGGCGCGCTCGGCCAGGAGGGCTTCCCGGCTGGCGTCCACCACGTCGAGATAACTCACGATGCCGGACCGGTAGCGATCCGCCGCCAGTTCCGCCGCTCGCCGGGCGCTGTCCACGGCGCGCTGCTGCGCCTCCGCCTGTTCCGCCAGATGACGAATGCCGGACAGGCTGTTCTCCACGTCGCCAAACGCCACGAGCACCTGCTGACGATAGCGGGCCACGGCTTCCTGATACGCTGCTTGTGAGCGTTTGTAGTTGGCGCGGTTGCGCCCGCCCGCGAAAAGCGGCAACGACAGGCTGGGGCCAATCGACCACGTGTGGCTGTCCCAATTGAACAAATTGTCCACGTCGCCGCTGAGATAGCCGCCGGAACCGGTGAGCGTCAGCACCGGAAAGAAGGCCGCCTTGGCCACACCAATGCGCGCATTGGCCGAGGCAAGCTGCCGTTCGGCTTCGGCCACATCGGGCCGGCGTTCGAGCAGTTCGGCGGGCAGGCCGGCCGGAATCTCCGGCGGCCGGGGATGCCAGGTGTTCGTGCCCCGCGACGGCAGGGCAAAGGCCACGGGATTGGCGCCCACCAGAATCGCGATGGCATTCTCCAGTTCCGTGCGCCGCCGCGCGAGCGAAGCGGCCTCGGCCTGGGTCGTCGCCAGTTCCGTTTCGGCACGGGCCACGTCCAGTTCATTGCCAATGCCGCCTTCAAACCGGCTGCGCACGAGCTGCAATTGTTGTTGGCGCAAATCAACGGTGGCCTGGACGGTGGCGATCTCGGCGTCCAGCGCGCGCAACGCGAAGTAGTTTTGCGCCACGTCGGATTGCAGGGTCAGCAACACGCCATAGAACCCCGCCAGGGACGATTGCGCCTCGGCCCGCGCACTTTCAAAACCGCGGCGCACGCGGCCCCACAAATCCACCTCGTAACTCAGGTCCAACGGTGCGTGAAACGTGTTTGCGGTCAGGGTGCCAAAGCCTGGCTCCTGGTTGGGCGAGTAACGCTGACGCGTCAGACTCGGATCGAGAGTCAAGCTCGGCAGCAAATCGCCCCGGGCCACCCGGGCGGTTGCCCGCGCCTGATCCACCCGCGCCACCGCGGCCTTGAGAGCTTGATTTGACTCCGCGGCCTGCAATTCGAGCCGGTTCAAATCCGTGTCGTCGTAAACTTCCCACCAGCTTCCCTTGGGCAGCGTGTCCAGTGGGTGCCCTTCCTGCCACGTCCCCACAGCGGCCTCCTTGTATTGGCCGGGCGCCGCGTTCGTAGGCGTTTGATAATCCGGCCCCACCGTCAACAGACCCGCACGGGCCGGGCTGGCGGCAAGCATCAATCCCAGGGCCACCACGGTCGCCGTCGCGCCGGTGGCACCCAGCGCCGGACCTTTGGCCGCCGGAGCCGGCGCGGGTTTTTTCTTGGTGCTGAGTTTCATCAGCGAAACATAGAAGACCGGCGTGAGGAAGAGGCCGAATACGGTCACGCCAATCATGCCGGCGAACACCGCCACACCCATGGCCTGGCGCATTTCGGCGCCGGCGCCGTGGGATTTCACGAGCGGAAACACGCCCGCGATGAATGCGATGGAGGTCATCAGAATCGGCCGCAAGCGCAGCCGGCAGGCCTCGATGGCCGCGTCAAACGGGGACAGCCCTTCGTCCTGTTTGTGCTTGGCAAACTCCACGATGAGGATGGCGTTCTTGCACGCGAGCCCGACCAGCACAATCAGCCCGATCTGCGTAAAGATGTTGTTGTCTCCGCCGAACAGCCAGACACCCGTGATGGCGAACAACAGGCACATCGGCACGATGAGAATGATGGCCAACGGCAGCCGGAAGCTCTCGTATTGCGCGGCGAGCACGAGAAACACCAGCAACAAACAGAGCGGATAAACATAGACCGCCGTGTTGCCGGCCAGGATGCGCTGGTAGGTCAATTCGGTCCACTCCGTCTTCATGCCTTTCGGCAGCGTCTGGTCGGCGATCCGGGTGATGAGTTCCTCCGCCTGGCCGGAACTGTATCCCGGCGCCGGGCCGCCATTGATTTCCGCGGCCGGGTAGCCGTTGTAACGCATCGCCCGGTCAGGCCCGTGTGTTTCGGTCACCTTCACAATGGCACCCAATGGCACCATCTGCCCGCTGGCATTGCGCGTTTTGAGACGCGTGACGTCCTCCACCCGGTCCCGGAAACGTGCGTCAGCCTGCGCCACGACTTGATACGTCCGGCCAAACCGGTTGAAGTCGTTCACGTAGAGCGAGCCGAGGTAAATCTGCATCGTCTCAAACAGATTTTGCAGCGGCACGCCCTGCTGCTTGGCCTTCACACGGTCAATGTCAGCATCCAGTTGCGGCACGTTCACGGTGAAGGTCGAGAATACTCCAGCCAACCCCGGTGTCTGGTAACTTTTGCCGATGATTTGCTGCACGTTTTGATACAGCGCGTCGTAGCCCAGGTCCGCGCGGTCCTCGACGTAAAACTTGAATCCCCCAATCGTCCCCAGCCCCTGCACGGGCGGCGGCGGCACCGTCAGGATGAACGCCTCCTGAATCCCGCCGAATTGCCGGTTGAGCGCCTGGGCAATCGCCGGCCCGCTCAACGCATGGCCCGGGCGGTCCTCGAACGGCTTCAACGTGAAGAACACGATGCCCGCGTTGGGCGCCACGCTGAATCCGCTGATGCTCAGGCCGGGAAACGCCACCGCGCTTTGCACGCCAGGCTGCTTCAGGCCAATGTCCGTCATGTGACGAATCACGGCTTCGGTCCGGTCCAGCGACGCGCCATCCGGCAACTGGGCAAAAGCGACCAGATATTGCTTGTCCTGCGTGGGCACGAATCCGGTGGGAACCTTGTTGAAGCCCCAACCTGTCAGCACAACCAGCCCGGCATACACGACCAGCGCCACGGCGCTCTTCCGCAGAATGGAACCCACACCCACGGCGTAACGGTTGCCCGACCAGGCGAAGAGGCGGTTGAAAGGACGGAAGAACCAGCCCAGCGTCCGGTCCATGCCGCGCGCAAACCAGTCCTTCGGCGCATGGTGATCCTTGAGCAACACAGCGCACAGCGCGGGCGAAAGCGTCAGTGAGTTGACAGCCGAAATCACGGTCGAAATCGCGATGGTGATGGCGAACTGCTTGTAAAACTGGCCGGTCAAGCCGCTGATGAACGCCGTGGGCACGAACACGGCGCACAGGACGAGCGCCGTGGCGATGATCGGACTGGTGACCTCGCTCATGGCGCGTTTGGCCGCTTCCACGGGCGACAAGCCGAGCGCGATGTTGCGCTCCACGTTTTCGACCACCACGATGGCATCATCCACCACGATGCCGATGGCGAGCACCAGCCCGAACAACGACAGGTTGTTGATCGAAAAGCCCAGCGCGAGCATCACTGCAAAGGTTCCGACGAGCGACACCGGCACCGCCGCCAGCGGAATGATCGAGGCGCGCCACGTCTGGAGAAAGAGAATGACCACGAGCACCACCAGCACAATCGCCTCGACCAGCGTGTGCACGACCGCCTCGATGGAATGCCGCACGAACACCGTCGGGTCATACACCACGTCGTAGTCCAGGCCGTCCGGAAAGTTTTTCTTCAACTCCTCCATCGTGCGGCGGACGTTGGCCGAAAGTTCAAGCGCGTTGGCACCGGGCGTCTGAAAGATCGGCAGCGCCACCGCGGTCCGGTTGTTCAACAGCGACCGCAACGCGTAGCTGTCCGCGCTGAGTTCGACGCGCGCCACGTCCTTGAGCAGCGTCTTTTCGCCATTGGGACCGGTCTTCACGATGATCTGGCCGAATTCATCGGCGGAAACCAGACGGCCCTTGGCGTTGATCTGCATTTCGAAGTTCACCGGCTCGCCGACCGGCTGCTGCCCGATGGCCCCGGCCGCCACCTGCACGTTCTGCTCGCGAATCGCGCTGACCACGTCACTGGCCGTGAGATTGCGCGCCGCGATTTTATCCGGGTTGAGCCAGATGCGCATCGCATAGTCACCCGAGCCAAACACGCGCACCTCGCCCGCGCCGGGAATGCGCGCCAGCACGTCCTTCACCTGCAACGTGGCGTAATTGCGGATGTAAACGGCATCGTAGCGGTTGTTCGGTGAGAAGAGGTGCACCACCATCGTGAGGTCGGGCGACTGCTTGGTGGTCGTAACGCCAAGGCGCCGGACTTCCTCGGGCAGTTTGGGCAGCGCCTGCGACACGCGGTTCTGCACCTGGACCTGCGCCTTGTCCACATCCGTCCCGAGCTTGAACGTGATGGTCAGCGTCATCACACCGTCACCGGTGGATTGCGAAAACATGTAGAGCGAATCCTCGACGCCGTTGATCGCCTGCTCGAGCGGCGAAGCGACCGTTTCCGCAATGGTCTTGGGGTTGGCGCCCGGATACGTGGCGCGCACGACCACCGTGGGCGGAACGACTTCGGGATACTCGCTGATGGGCAGCTTCCACATGGCGATGGCGCCCACGAGGAAGATGAGGATCGAAAGCACGCCGGCAAAAATCGGCCGGCGAATGAAAAAGTGTGAAAAATTCATACCTTCAAACAGTGGAGGTTGGGAACAACTAAGTTGGGAGCGCAGCGGGACCCCCGCTGGTTACCGGCGGGCGGTTTGCACGCCTTCCGTTGGAGCCTGGGCCACCGCGGTTTGGGGTGTCACGGCCATGCCCGCGCGGACGCGTTGCAGCCCGTTCACCACGATGCTCTCGCCCTGCCGCAGCCCGGATCGCACGACACGTTTCCCCTCGATGTAGGGTCCAAGTTGCACGGATTGGTAGGCCACGGTGTTGGACGACGTCAGCGTCAGGACAAACTTTTCCGCCTGGTCCGTGCCGATGGCGCGCTCATCCACCAACAACGCTGGGTGCCGCGCGCTCAACGGCACGCGAATCCGCGCGAACAGCCCGGGCACGATGCGGCCGTCGTCATTCGGAAACACTGTGCGCAACAGGATGCTGCCCGTGCCGGGATTGAGCTGGTTGTCCAGCGATTCGATATAGCCCTGATGCTTGAATCCGTCCTCGTCGGCGAGTTGCAGTTCCACGGGAATCCGGCCATCACGATTCGTTTCGAGCTGTCGGTCACGCGCGAGGGCGTTGAACTTGAGCAGCGAGTCTTCATCCATGTCCGCATACACGTAAACCGGGTCCACCGAGACAATGGTGGTCAGGCGCGTGGCGGCGCCCGCAATGCCACTGACGTAGTTGCCCTCGGTCAGCAACGCCCGGCTGACCCGCCCGTCAATGGGTGCGCACACCTGGGTGTATTCAAGATCGAGCTTTGCCGAATCGCGGGCGGCTTGCGCCGCGAGCAAGGCGGCCTGCGCTTCATGGTAACGGGCAATGCGCGCGTCCCCCTCCTCCGTCGAAATCGCCTTGCTGGAGAGCAACTGCACCGTGCGATCCGCCTCCCGCTTGGCGTTGTCGAGCAACACCTGAGCGCGCTCGGCCTCGGCCTCGCGCCGGTTGAATTCCGCCTGGTGCCAGCGCGGATCAATGACGAACAACACGTCGCCCCGCTTCACCATCTGGCCGGACTGAAAGCGAACCTCCTGAATGTAGCCGGACACGCGCGGGCGCACTTCGACCGATTCAACGGGCTCTGTGCGGCCGGTAAATTCGCTCCACTCGACAATTTCCTGCTGGGCCACCGGAGCCACGGTAACGGTTGGTGGTGGCGGCAACTGCGTGGTGGCCGCCTTGGGCTCACAGCCCGTCAGCACAGCCATCGCGCCGCTGACGGCCACGGTCGGGAGTAAAAGAGACAAAAAGGACTTCGTGATCATACGGAGAACAACTTGATGGGTTCAGGGTTTGGAAACCGACTTTGAATTCAGGCCGCGAGCCGGCGCGAAAGCTCGGGCTGCAGCATGCCCTGCTGACGCGAGTTCCAGGCCGACACCGCCAGCGCCTTTTCGTGCGCCAATGTGGGGAAGAACAAGTGCGGGTAGCCCGTTTCCCACGCCAGGGCTTCTGCCTCGTTGAGCGCGAGTTCGAGCAGGCGTGATTGGGCATCGCGCGTTTCCCTAAACTCGGCCAGGACGGCGTCCTTGGCCGCTTGGAGTTGCGCGACGAGTTTCTGGCACGACGCCAGGCAGGCTCCGACGAAACGCCGCCCGTTGGAGGCAAGAGTATTGAATGAATCTGAGGTATTCATGTTGGTTGAGGTTTTGTAGTTGTCTGTTTAGTCAAATATGCGGTCAAAAAAATTTCAAACGGTTCAGGCCGAAACCGGCCCGGCTGTCTTGACGCCCAGCAAATCGAACGTGCCGCGCAGCGCATCTCGCAGAATTTCCAAGTTGTTCTGAATGCGCGCCTCGGTGACGAGCCCTTGGTAATATGCAAATAACGTGCGCGATTTTGCGGCCGCATCCGGCGCGTCAATCAGGTCGGCCGCAGCGGCGTCCCGAATGGCGCTTTCGAGATACTTGCGCTTGTATTCAAGCACCTCGCTGATCTTAGCACGCAACCGGTCTTCCTGCGTGCAGACCTCTGCCCCCACCGAGTGAAGCGGACAGCCAAGCACACACCCATATCGCTGTTGTTTAGCCACTTGGAACCGGTAGACGAAATCGCAATAGCGGCGCAGCCGCTCCAACGGCGGAACCGTCGGCGAAAACAAGGAATCCAGCTCCGGCCGATGCCGATCCCAATCTGCTTCCAAAGCGGCCATCGCCAAGTCCGCCTTGGACTCAAAAAAATAGTAAAAGCTGCCCTTCTTTACGCCGGCCTTTTCACAGATCTGGTCAATCGTCGTGCTGCCGTAGGAACCTGTCCAAATCAACTCGCTGACGGCTTCCATCAATCTCACTTTGGCATCACTGACTCGACCCATAACGATTTTCACTTTCAATGTTGGCAAACGAGGTTTCGTTCACCAACGCGCTCATCCTATCGAATTAGACTATTTAGTCAACTATTATTTTACAACGATTCACGAGGAGGTCGTGACGGCTGGCGGTCTGCTTGGCGCGACAGTCAGGCCTGATCGTCGATTGGCTTGGTCTCAAATCGCCCGAAGCGCAGGGCCAAGGTCGGCAGAACCAGCAGGTTCAGAATTGTGGAGGTTATCAAGCCGCCCAGAATGACAATGGCCATCGGCCCTTCAATCTCGCGCCCCGCCTCGCCCGAGCCCAGCGCCAGCGGCAGCAAGCCGAGCCCCGTGACGGTGGCGGTCATCAGTATGGGCATCAGCCGTTCGGCAGCGCCGCGGCGGGCCGCTTCCGCGCCCCACGTCATGCCCTCCGCTTGAACGAGATGTTCGAAGTGCGAAATCATCATGATCGAGTTGCGCATGGTGATGCCGAACAACGTCACGAACCCGACCAGCGAACCAATGGTCAGGGAGCTTCCCTCCGGACTCAACAGACTGGTCACCCATACTGCCAGCACCCCGCCAACCAGCGCGAAGGGCACATTGACGAGCACCAACGCCAAATTCCGCCAGTTATGAAACACAACCGTCAACAACAGCAGAATTCCCACCGCCGCGATGGCGGAATGCAGCAGGAGCTGGTGTTGTGCCGCCGCCTTGGCCTGGGCAGCACCGCTGAATTCGACATAGGTGCCGGTGGGAAAACTGACCTTTTGTGCGATGAGCCTTTTGGCCGCGGCGACAAATGAGGTCACGTCCCGGCCGCTGGTGGCGCACGTCACCACCTGGCGCCGCCGGGCGCCGTCGTGAAGAATCGAAGACCGGCCGGTGGTGAGATAAACATCGGCCAATTCGCGCAGGGGCAGCAGCACGCCTCGCTCGCTGCGCAGGGGCAGTTCGCCGATTGCCTCCGGATCACGCCGCCCGGCGGGCGACAAAATCACGGCCACATCGGTGACGGCGTTTGCGCGGTGTGTCTGCGCCACCACCGTGCCCTGATACGACGTTTGCAATGCCTCCATCACCTCCACCGGACGGAATCCAAACTGCGTCAGCCGATCCGGCCGCAGACGAACCACAACACGGGGTTCACCAGGCGGCGACTTCACCTTCACGTCCACGGCCCCGGGAATGTCATGCAGCACCGTGGCGACCTCCTGCGCCCTGGCATCGAGCACGTCCAAATCCTCGCCGAAAATGTTCACCACCACCGGCGCCGTTTCGCCGGAAATGGTTTCACCGATGCGATCCCCGAGGAAGGTCAACACTTCATACTGAATGCCCGGGAATTGCTTGAGCACGGCGCGGATTTTGTCCGCCATCGCCTCCTCCTCGTCGGCCGGCATGGGGTTCAAATCCACGTGGAACTCGCTGCGGTTGGGCCCCCACGGATCCTCGCCCAGTTCGGCCCGCCCCACCTGCTGTTCCACGGTCGCAATGTGATTGGTGTCCTTGAGCAACTCCGCGGAAATCCGCGTGCCGATGCGCAACATTTCCGGCAGCGACGTGCCGGGCGCGGCATAGACCTGCAACACAAAGTGGCCCTCCCGAAAATCCGGGAGAAACTCCCCGCCCTGCGGCAATCGCGTGAACGCGGCAACGCAAATGATCAACACGGCAACCAGCACCGACCGCGGCCGGCGCATGACGAAATCCAGCACCCGCGCGTAGCCGGCTTTCAGCCACCGTTGCAGACGCGGTTCCTCCGCACGGCTGGCGCCCCGGTCGAAGAGCAGGAACGCCAGCGCCGGCGTCAACGTCAGCGCCACCAGCAGTGACGCCAGAATCGCCAGTATGTAACTCAACGCGAGCGGCGAAAAGAAACTGCCCTGCAAGCCGGTCAACAGCAGCACCGGCAAAAAGACCAGCGTGACAATGAACGTGGCGAACACCACGACGCGACGCACTTCCAGCGAGGCCAGCAAAATGACGCTGATGACCGGCCGTGGATGCGTTCGCGCCCGATTCTCCCGCAGGCGGCGGAAAATATTTTCCACGTCAATGATGGAGTCATCAACCACTTCGCCGAGGGCAATCACCAGTCCGCCCAGAGTGATCGTGTTGATGGTGACCCCCATTTTTTCCAGGGCGATGACGGCCGTCAGGAGCGAGACCGGGATGGCCGCGAGGGAAATGCAGGCCGTCCGGGCGCTGCCGAGCAGGAGGAACAACACCACCGCCACCAGCAAGCCGCCCAGCAGCAGCGAGTGCTTCATGTTGCGCAGGGCAACCTCGATGAAGGTTGCCGGCCGGTGTAGGCGCGGATACAGCTTGATGCCGGCCCGGGCAAAAACCGGCTTCAGCTCGCCAAGCGCCGCCTCCAGCGACTTCGTGACCTCCATGGTATTGGCGCCATACTGGCTCGACATCGTCATCAAAACGCCCCAACGGGCTTGGATGACCGTGTCACCAAATTTGGGTTCCGCCCCGGCGACGACCTTGGCCACGTCCTTGAGCCGCACACTCAAACCATCCTTGTGCGTCACCACGACGTCCCCCAGTTCGGCCGGCGTGAGAGTTCGTTCCTCGGTTTGAATCGTGATGCGTTGGTTCGCCGTCTCCACAAAGCCCGCGCCCATCACGGCGGTGGAGGCGCGCGCCGCAGCCAGGACGTCCGACAATGCCAGCCCGTAAGCCCGCATTTTTTCCGGCGACACCTGCACTTGCAACTGCCGCACCTCGCCACCGAAGACGCTGCACTTCGCCACGCCCGGCACGGAAAGCAACCGCGGTTTGAGCGTCCAATCGGCGAACGCTCGCAGTTCCATCGGCGTCAGCGTGTCCGAGACCAGACCGATCTTGAGCAGGTCCATGGTGGAGGACGTCAGCGGCGTCATTTTCGGCGCCTTGGCCGTCACCGGCAGTTCTCCCGCAGTTTCCGCCAGTGTCTCGGCGAGCATCTGCCGCGCGCGAAAGACATCCGTGCCCTCCTTGAAAACGGCGGTGATGATGGACAAGCCTTCGATGGACTCCGAGCGCAGGGATTCCATGTCACCCAGGCCGTTGATGGCCGTTTCCAGCGGCCGGGTCACCAGTTGCTCCACCTGTTCTGGCGCGAAGCCGGGACATTCCGTCTGCACCGTCACCTGCGGCTGAACAAAATCCGGAAAGACATCCAACCTGGCATTCTTGGCCGCGTAAAAACCGTAAACCAGCAGCACGCAGGCGAGGGCCACCACAATGCCACGGAACTTCAGCGAGAATTTGACGAGCGCCTGCAGCATGGGCCTATTCCTCGCCTCCCTGCCCCTTCAGCTCCTCCGAAAGCAGTTGCTGGGCGCCGGTGGTCACCACTTTCGTGCCCACCGCCAAACCTTCGCGGACAAACCAGCCTCCCTCGAATGGTTGTTCCAGCGCCACCTGCCGGCGAACAAACTCGTCGGCGCCCGTCAGCACATAAACCCACGAAGTTCCCTTGAAACGAACCACCGCCGCACGAGGCAGCAGCACGCCACTCTGCCTCGCGCCCGGAATTTGCACATAACCCGTAACGGCGGAATTCGGCGGCAATTCGGCGAGATTCGTCGTCGCAAGGAACCAGAGCGCGCGGCCCTGGGTTTGTGGATCCATTGCAGCCGCCGCGCCGACGAATTGGGCCGGCACCGGCGTTGCGTCTTCAATGAGGCTCACCAGCCGGGCGCCCACGGGAGCGGCCGCCAGCGCTTCGCCGGCCGGCAAATCCAGCCGCACCAACACCTCGCGGCCGGCGATCAATCCCGCCGTGAAGTCCGCCAGGTCCGGCCGCTCCGCCAGCTCCTTGCACGTGATCCCCTGCACTTTCGCCCGCGCCACCGCCGCCATGGCGGCAGACCGTTGCGCCTCCGCCTGCGCCGCTTCAAGCGCGCGCGTGGAGGCATTGTGCTGCGCGGCGAGGGTCTGCAATCGCGCCAGATCCTTCTGGGCCGCCTCCGCGCCGGCTTGAGCCGACACCCAATCCGCCACCAACGCAGACAACGTCGTGGGATCCATCACCCGGCCAAACGCCTTCACTTCCGGCGCGAGTTCCTTCGCGGCGAGTGACGCGACCTGCAGTCCCATGACTCTCTGGGTGGCCGCATCCAGTTTGATGATCACGTCACCGTTGGTGTCGTGCTGCACCCGCGATGCGGGTTCGGAACGGCTTTCATCCGCCGCCGCGGCCTGATCCTTGCCGGTGGGCGAACAGGCGGTCAGAACGACGGCCGCCGTCAGCACGGCTGTGGCATAAACGATTCGGTTCACTTCGCGGATTCCTTTCCTTGGCCCAAGGCCGGTTCAAGCATCGTTGGTGTGACTTTGAAAGTGCTCTGGCTCGCGTCCTCCAGCTGACCAAGCGCGCGTTGCACTTTCAGCCGGGCGTCCAATCGCGCCAGCATGCCACTGGCGAACTCCACCCGGGCGCTCGCGGCGGCCAGCGGCTCCAATTCTCCCGCCTGTTGCCGCGCGCGAACGGCGGCCATTCTTGCTTGCAGCTCCTGCACCAGCGTATCCGCCCCAACCGTTTGCTCCCGTGCGGCACGGTAACCGGTCAGCGCCCGGTCGATTTCGCCCATCGCACGGGCCTGCACGGCCAGAAAATGCGCTGCCGCCTGCTTTCGTTGCGCCTCCGCCTCGGCAATGGGCCCCTGGTTCTGATTGAGGATGGGTAACGTCACGGTCACGCCAAGCGACCATTTGTTGTCGGTTTGGTCCAACTGGTAGCCCGGGCTGAGATGGATGTCAGGATATTGCCGGGCGATTTCCAACTGCAACGCGGACTGGCGGGCGGCGTATTCCGCGAGGGCCGCGCGAATGTCCGCGCGGTGCAACGCCGCCTGGCGTCTGACTTGCGGGGCCGGCAAGGCCGCGGGAACGCTGCGGAAACAGGAAAAATCCAACACCACTCCGTCCAGTGCGCGCGCCGGCAGGCCCAATGCATCCGCCAGTTTGCCCCGCGCCTCCAGCCGCTGATGCCGGGCGTCCTGGATTGCCAGTTGAACATTCGCCAGGGTGATCCGCGCCTGGGTGACATCGAATGCGGCGACGCTGCCGGCGGCCAATTGGCCCTCCAGCAATTGCACCACGTTCGACTGCGCCCCGGCTTGCGCGGCCAGCCGCGATTCCGTTTCGCGCGCGGCGTAAAGGTCGAGCAACGCCGTCCGCACCGCGCTCCGGGTTTGCCACATCGTGCCCACAAGATTCCAACGGGCCGCCTCGGCCAGGTGTTGAGCCTCTTCCTGGCGGCGCCCACGCTTGCCCGCCGTCTCAATCGGGATGTCCCACGTGCCTCCCAGGATCCAGGGCGGCGGGGTGGTTGAATCATATTCCGGCGTGAAGGTCACCGAGGGGTTTGGCCGCTCGCCGGCGGTGATTTGGCCCGCCCGCGCGAGCGCCCACTGCGCCCGGGCCTCGGCCAGCGCTGGCTGGTAGTAAAAGCCCACGAGCGTCAGGGCATCCAGATCCCAGACCGGTGATTTGCCTCCGCTGGCCGGACCGTTCGATGCGACATACGCCAGCAGATTCGTATCCGTCAACGAGCGCGCATCAAACGCGGCCGCGCTCCTGGCCGGGGAAAGCGGGGCAGGACGAAAGCGGGCACAACCTGCCAGCAAACCAATCATCAGGAGAATGAGGCAACATTTCATGAGCGATTGGCAGATGAGCGCGCCAGGGGCAATCGCACAGTCACCGTGGTCAAGCCATCCGGCGTGGAAGCAATGGCAATTCGCCCGGCATGCGCGTGGACAATCCATTGCGCAATGCTGAGCCCCAGCCCGCACCCCTCCACTTCGTTGTTGTGGCTCGCGTCACCCCGGAAGAAGCGGTCGAAGACACGATCCAGTTTGTCCGCGGGAATGCCCGGGCCCGTGTTTGTGATGGCAAATTCAGCGCTGTCACTGGCGCGCAGCAAGGCCAGGGTCACGCCGCCCGCGGGCTGGTTGTATTTGATGGCGTTGTCCACCAGGTTGAGCAGCAACTGGCGGAGCCGGTGCCGGTCTCCCTGCACCCGGGCGGCTTCACAGGCGGCCAGCTTCACTTCAATCCGGGCGGGCCGCGCCAGCAACTGCGCACAGCCGTGGCTTTCCCGCACGAGTTCGTCGAACGCCACCGGACCAAGATTGAGCGGCACCAGCCCCGCGTCCGCCTTGGTCAGCAAGGCCAGATTGTCCACGATGCGGGTCAGCCGCTGCACCTCATCGAGTTGACTGAGCATCCGCTCGCGTTGCGCAACGGTATGAGGCGTTTCGCCCAATGCCGTCTCCAGTTCCGCATGCAGCACGGTCAGCGGCGTCTTCAATTCATGTGAGGCGTGCAGGGTAAATTCCCGGATGCGCTGAAATGATTCGTTCAACCGGCGGGTCATGGAATTGAAGACTTCCGTGAGGCGGTCCAGTTCGTCGCCATTGTTGGTCCGGGGTAGCTGGTTGGCCAGATTGCACTCGTTGATGCGCGACGCGGCCTCCGTGAGCGCCGCCACCGGCGCCAGGGCCCGCCGGGTCAGCCACCAGCCGCCGGTCAGGCCGAGCACGGCCGCCGGCACGCCACACCACAACACCAAACTGATGACCTCGCCGAAATCTTCCTCCTGATCGGCGATGTTATTGACGGTCCTCGGCGGACGCGAACGCGGCTCGATCACAAATTCGTGATACGCCAGGCCACCCACGGCCATCAGCGCCGCAAACAGGATTCCGGCATACCAGAGGTTGAGCCGTGCCCGGATGGTCATGCGGCTTCCCTCAGCACGTAGCCGACGCCACGAATGGTGTGCAGCAGCCGGGGCTCAAACCCCTCGTCCACCTTTTCCCGCAGCCGCATGATGTTCACATCCACCAGGTTCGTGCCGGGGTCGAAATCGTAATCCCAGACCTTTTCCAGGATCGTCATGCGACTGCAAATCCGGCCCGCCGAGCGCATCAAAAATTCCAGGAGCCGGAATTCAATTGCGGTCAAATCAATGCAGCTCTCCCCGCGCCGCACCTGGCGCGTCACGGTGTCCAGCGACAAGTCCGCCACGCGCAGAACGGGCGACTTGGATTCGCCGCCGCGCCGGACCAGGGCACGCACGCGAGCCGCCAGTTCGGCCACGACAAAGGGCTTGGGCAAATAATCATCCGCGCCCGCATCGAGCCCTTCGATGCGCTCGTTCACCTCGCCCCGTGCGGAAAGCAGCAGGACGGGCGTGCTTTTCCCTTGCTGTCTCAACAGCCGCACGATGCTCAAGCCATCCCGGCCCGGCAGCATGATGTCGAGGACAATGGCGTCAAAGGGAGTGGATCGGACAGCCGCCCAGGCACCGTCGCCGTGGTGGCAAACGTCCACGGCGAAGCCCTCCGCCTGCAGCGCCTTGCGGATGAACGACGCGGTTTTCTTTTCATCTTCCACGACGAGGACGCGCATGACGGCTGATCAATTAGCCTTTTCCCCGGCCGGGCGCGATTTCAAAACCTCGCCGCGTTCCGGACCGAACACCAAAACTTTGAAACTGCCCGCCATCGGTTGGGGCCGTCGCTCGCCCGCCGCGCCCGGCGGGTATTCCGCAGCGCTCAGGTAAATCTTGTGCGTGGCCGGATCGAGCGCCATGGTCCGCGCACCACGCGCCGTCTTGAGGGTCTGGACCACGGTGAGCGCATCAGTTCCGTCGGCACGGGCAATGGTGGTGGTGCCTGCGCCGCAGGAGGCGAACGCCAGCTGCGTGACTGGATCATATTTGCAGGCATCCACGCCCGCGCCAATCGGCACGCTGCCCAAGACCTTTCCGGTGTTGTCATCCATCATTACCATCAGCTTGTTCGCGCAGCCGAGAAACAGGCGGTGATGCGTCACATCAATGGCCAGTCCGGAAGCCTCTTCGCCCGGCGCGATGGGCCAGCGCGCCACCACCTCGCGTCGGGCCGCGTCGATCGCAACGAGTTCGCTCGTGTCTTCAATGTTGACGAAAATCCGGTCGCGGTCGGGATCCTCCACGGCAAACTCGGGTTTCCCGCCCAGCGGAATCGTCGCGAGCACTTTCGCGGTGCGGGCATCAATCACGGTGGCCGAATGCGAACGGCCATTGAACGCATACACCCCGGCGCGCTTTGATTCGTAAAGGATGGCGTCGGGATTCCCACCCGTTTCCACCTTGGCGATCGGCTGCAACATCTTCACGTCGAAGATGCCGACCTTGTTTTCGCGGCCATTGCTGGTGAACCCGCGCCCCAAGTCCGGCGCCACCACAATCCCGTGAACGCCCGGCGTGTCCGCAACCTCACCGACAACCGTGTCCGTGGCGGTATCGATCACGACCACCTTGGTCGCATGACTGACGTAGAGCCGGTGGGCGGAGGAGTCCACCTCGAGATAATCCCAGCCGCCCTCACCGCCGATGGGAATCGATTTGAGCGGACGATAATTGATTTGCGCGCCATCCGACGCCACGGTGCCAACCAACAACCAGCCGAACAGCGCCAGGCCACAAAGCGAACGGGCGAAATATGCCTTCATAAGCTCACCAGCCAATTTGAACAGGACGGAGCGCGAATACCTGAAGAATGAGCGGGGAAGCAGGATTAATCTTTGTCCTCCTTTTCACTCTGCTTCTGTTTGGCATCCTCCTGGCGCTCCTTCTCCTGTTCCGCAGCCGTTTCCTGGTCCACGGAAATCACCGATCCAGTGATCGCATCCACCTGCACCTCGGTGATGTCAGTGGTGCCAGAGGTGGCAATGTCAAACGACCAGACCAGCCGGCCATGCTCCTTTTCAAGCTCGCCTTCTTTGATGACGCCGCCCGGCACTTTCGCCAACGCGATGCCCTCCGCTTGCGGCTGGCCCACTTTGGCCTGCGCTGCCAAAGGCGCGGTCTTTGCCTGGCTTTCGCACGACTCCTTTTCAGTGCTGCAGGCGGTCAGTCCCGCCGCCAGCAGACCGCAGACCCACAGGGAACGGATGGCAGTTTTTGAATTCATGAACGTGTCCGGTTAGAGTTGTTAATTTTGGATTCCGCCGGCAGGGCGGCGGGACCAGTCAATCAAAGGCCGGTGACATGCTCATAACGTGTGGATGACAGTTTTGTCATCTGGAATCAACCAGCGGGACTGCGGCCGCTACGTTGCGCCGGGTAAAGACGGATTCCACCAGCATTCGCCCTTGCCGGCAATTGCGGCCTCGGCCCGCCGGCGGATGTCCTGCATGGCTGCGGGCGGCAGCGGTTTGAATTCGCGCCAGGCCTGAAACGCCGCGTCCTGTTCGTTGGGAAAACTTAGACCGAGCAACGCCACGTCCGGAGCGAGCGTCAACGTGTAGTGCAAACATTCCGCCACTGACAGGCGCGGCAGTTGCGGCTCGCTCGTGGGCGGTTTTCCACCGGAGCTGAATTTGCCGCGCGGACGCACGACCAGCGGCCGGTTGTAGCCCGGCGTGTCGCCCAACAGCTTGCCGGCGCCGAACGTCTTGAAGCAGACCGTGCCCACGCCGTTCTTCCGGGCCAGCGGCAGGATTTCCTCGACATAGCGCGGATGCACGAACGGTCCAACGGGAAACATGACGACGTCGCACAAACCGCTTTTCAGCGCGGCCAGCAACACGTCCGGGTGATGACTTGAAATCCCGCGAAAGCGCACCTTGCCCAACGTGGCACAATGGGCCAGTTGCTCCATGCCGCCGCCGGGCGCGGCGAGCCGTTCCCATTGGGCCAGCTCGGACACGGCGTGAAACGCGAAGAGGTCCACACTGTCCAGCGCGAGCTGTTTGAGGCTGGCATCGACTTGCGGTTCCACGGGCGCATCGAGGTGGTCGATTTTGTCGATGACGAACATTTTGTCGCGCCGGCCCTTCAAGGCCTTGCCGACCACCTCCTCGCTGTAGCCGTCCTCGTAGCCGGGCGCCGTGTCGATGACATTCAAGCCGAAGCTCATGGCGCGGTGGAGCGTGGCCACACATTGGTCGGCCGGAACCGAGCGATCGGCAAGATCCCCGATGCCCAGTTCGGAAGCTTGGAATCCCGTGAAACCGAGCGGGCGATGCTTCATGGCAAAGCGCAGCAAAGCACATTTGTCCGGCTGAAGCCATCGCCAATTGCGGTCGGTTCAAGCGGCAAAAGCGAACTGGCGACGCGCCGACAAAAAAGCGCGCCCGTTGACGCGGGCGCGCTGCGAGAATTTGCCCGATGGTTCAGGCGCCGTAGTTCCTGGCCACTTCGGCCCAGTTGACGACGTTCCAGAACGCCTTGAGATAATCGCCGCGCTTGTTCTGGTATTTCAGGTAGTAGGCGTGTTCCCAAACGTCCACGCCGAGAACGGGCGTGCCTTCGCAGCCCGCCACGGCTTTGCCCATGAGCGGGTTGTCCTGGTTGGCGGTGGAAACGATTTCGAGTTTGCCGTTGTTTTTGACGAGCCAGGCCCAGCCGGAACCGAAGCGGCCCAGACCCGCGGCTTCAAACTTCGCCTTGAAGTCGTCAAAGCTGCCGAACGCGGCCTTGAGGTCATCGGCGAGTTTGCCCGTCGGCGCGCCGCCGGCTTGCGGACCGAGAATCCGCCAGAAGAAGGTGTGATTCCAATGGCCGCCGCCGTTGTTGCGGACGGGGCCTTTGATGTTGTCCGGCGCGGAGCCGATGCCCTTCACGATTTCGTCCAGGCTCCTGCCTTCCAGCGGCGAGCCGGCAATGGCCTTGTTCAAATTGTCCACGTAGGCCTTGTGATGGCGATCGTGGTGAATCTCCATCGTGAGCGCGTCAAAATGCGGTTCCAGTGCTTCTTTCGGATACGGGAGAGGAGGTAGTTCAAATGCCATAGCTTTTCGTTACTGAGTTGTTAATGGTTTGATTAACTTCAACTGAAGCGTAGCACAGCTGAACGTCGGAGCAAGCCGGCGTGACGTTTTCGTCAGCGCGTCGCCGTGAGTTCGACAAAATTTTGCAGCAGTTGCAGCCCGGCCTGCTGGCTCTTTTCCGGATGAAACTGCGTGGCAAACACGTTGTCACGCCAGACCGACGACGCGAATGTCTGGCCGTATTCCGTGCGCGTGGCGACAATCGCATCGTCCGCCGGCTGCGGGAAAAAGCTGTGCACGAAGTAAAAGTAACTGCCATCGGCGATGCCGCGGTAAAGGGGGCAGGCCGGCTGCGCGATCTTCACCTGGTTCCAGCCGATCTGGGGGATTTTCAATCCGTCCGCCGCGCCGAACCGGACGACGCTGCCGCGGAAAATTCCCAGCCCGACGGCACAGCTGTTGAATTCCTCGCTGCGCTCGAACAGCGCCTGATACCCCACGCAGATGCCGAGAAACGGCCGGCCGCTGCGGATGAAATCGCGGCTGGCAACGAGCAATTCCTGCCGTTGCAGTGCGTTGATGCAGTCGTCAAACGCGCCGACGCCCGGCAATACCAGCCCCCGCGCATCACCGATCTCATCCGGCCGTTGCACCAGCCGCACCGCCGCGCCCGCCTTGAGCAGGGCCTTGTGGACGCTGCGCAAGTTGCCGGAACCGTAATCGAGCAAAGCAATCACGCGCGCAGGTTACGCGCGCGGCCGGGGTCGCGCAATGCGCGGGTGGCACCGCCGGTCGCCCACTCGACAAAACCGTCCGCCTCCGCCTACATTGCGGCCAATGTCGTTGGACAATCAACCACTCGTCATCGCCGGACGGACATTCCGCTCCCGGCTCCTCGTTGGCACCGGCAAATTCTCCGCACCCGAAGCCATGCGTGACGCGCTGGCCGCAAGCGGCTCGGAAATCGTCACCGTCGCCCTCCGCCGCGCCGACCTTTCCGGGAAGCACGACCCGTTCGCCAACATTCTGGAGTTTGTGGATCCGGAGAAATATCTGCTCCTGCCCAACACCAGCGGCGCCATGAACGCGGAAGAAGCCGTGCGGCTCGCGCGCCTGGCCATGGCCGCCGGCCTGCCCAAATGGGTGAAACTCGAAATCCATCCCGACCCGCGTTACCTGCTGCCCGATCCCATCGAAACGCTCAAGGCGGCGGAACAGCTGGTGAAGGAAGGTTTCACCGTGCTGCCCTACATCAATGCCGATCCCGTGCTCGCCAAACGGCTGCAGGAAGCCGGCACGGCCACGGTGATGCCGCTGGGCTCGCCCATCGGCTCCAATCGCGGCATTCAAACCCGCGACCAGATTCGCATCATCATCGAGCAGGCCACCGTCCCCGTGGTGGTGGACGCCGGACTCGGCGCGCCGAGCCACGCGGCGGAAGCGATGGAAATGGGCGCCGATGCAGTGCTGGTCAACACGGCCATGGCCGTGGCCAGCGACCCCAACCGGATGGCCGTGGCGTTCAAACTGGCCGTGGAAGCCGGCCGGGCGGCCTTTGAAATCGGCCTCGCGGCCCAACACCTCGAAGCCGAGGCCACCAGTCCGTTGACCGGTTTTTTGAACTAGCATGAATCACCACGTCAAACTCGCGCCGGCCCGCGCCCGGCAGCTCCTCACCACGGCCCGCCAGCGCCGCATTTTGGTCGTCGGCGATGTGATGCTGGACCAATTCATCTGGGGCGGCGTGACGCGCATTTCGCCCGAGGCGCCGGTGCCGGTGGTCGATTTTCACCGGGAAAGTTTCATGCCGGGCGGCGCCGCCAACGTGGCGCGCAACCTGACTTCGCTCGAAACCCGCACCGACATCTTCGGCGTCGTCGGCCGTGACACCGCCGCGCAGCAGCTCGTGGCATTGCTCAAGGAACAACGGGTGGGCTGCCGCGGCCTCGTCACCAGCCCGGCGCGGCATACCAGCATCAAGACCCGCATCGTGGCGCATCAACAACAGGTCGTGCGCGTGGACCGCGAAACGCGCGTCCCGTTGAACGACGCATTGACGGCCCGTTTGCTCGCCGCCCTCGCGCCCGAACTGGCCCGCGCGGACGCCGTCGTGGTCGGCGATTACGGCAAGGGCGTCATCACGCAAAAGCTGCTCGACGGACTGCAAAAGCTTTGCCGGGCGAAAGGCGTCTGGCTCAGCCTCGACCCCAAACCGGTTCACGCGCTCAACCTGGCCGGGCTCTCGCTGATCACGCCCAATCGCAAGGAGGCTTTTGAACTGGCCCAGGTGCCGGACGACACCCGCACAACCGATCCGCTGCAGGACAAGAACCTGCTGCGCGTGACGGAGCGCTTGCTCGGAGAATTGTGCCCGGCGTTGTTGCTGATCACGCTGGGCGATCAGGGCATGCTGCTGTGCCAGCGCGGCCAGGCGCCCTTTCACATCCCGACCGTGGCACAGGAGGTGTTTGACGTTTCGGGCGCGGGCGATACGGTCATTGCCACGTTTACCCTGGCCATTGCCGCAGGCGCGTCGCCGGTGGAGGCGGCCATCTTGTCCAATCACGCTGCCGGCATTGTGGTGGGCAAGATGGGCACGGCAACCGTGGCGCCTGAAGAATTGCTGGCCAGTTTTGGCCATTGACCGCGCCGCCCAGGCAGCCGGGGCGGATCCCAAACGGCGCAACGCAAAACTCTTTCATGACGCTCGAACAAAAAATCAGCCCTGATCACCTCCGCGCGCTCAAGGGACGGGCGCAAATCCCTGCGCTGACGACCTACGATTATCCGATGACCCGGATGCTGGATGAAACCGGCGTGCCGCTGCTGCTCGTGGGCGATTCGCTGGGCATGGTCGTGCTGGGTTATCCCGACACCACGCACGTTACGATGGCAGAAATGGAGCACCACGTCCGCGCCTGCGCCCGGGCCAAGCCGCGTGCGTTGCTTGTGGGCGACCTGCCCTATCACAGTTACGAAACGCCCGAGCAGGCCGTCGAGAACGCGCGCCTGCTGGTCGCCGCCGGCGCCGAAGCGGTCAAGGCCGAGGGCGGCAAGGAAATCATTCCGCAGGTGCAGGCGATTCTGGGTGCGGGCATCCCGTTCCTGGGCCACTTGGGCATGTTGCCCCAGCATGTGCTTGAAGAAGGTGGCTATCACATCAAAGGCCGCAAAGATGAGGAACACGCCAAGCTCGTCGCCGACGCCGACGCCCTGGCCGGCGCGGGCGCCTTCGGCATTGTTTTGGAACTGGTGACGCCGCCGGTCGCCGCCGAAATCACCAGGCGGATTCCGATTCCCACCATCGGCATCGGCAGCGGCCGCGAGTGCGACGGGCAGATTCTCGTGACGCACGACCTGGTCGGCACCTTTCCGTGGTTCACGCCGCGCTTCGTCAAACCCAGGCGGCAGTCTGCGGCCGAAATGCAGGCGGCCGTGCGCGAGTGGATGATTGAGGTCGGCGCGACAGCGGCCAAACCGGCGGTTTAAAGCGCGTCAACGGCGGTGCTTTTCGGTTGCGCCGCGGGCATCGGGCAACATCCTGAAGCCATGCAACGGCACGCTGCGTTCCTGGGGCTGGTGCTCATGGCTCAATTGGCGCTGGGACCGGGCTGCACCACGCGCGTCCACGCCCGGGCCGAAGCAGAGCGGGCCTTCCGGGCCGGCGAGCAACGCGGCTCGGCTCTCACCACCGCTCGGGATAAGAACGTTTCCTTTACCGGTCCCGTAGCCAATCCACTGGTTCCATGGGCTGACGGTCTGACGCTTGCCCGGGCCATCCTCGCCGCCCAATGGATGCCGGCGCAGGCGCCGCGAAACATCGTGCTCAAGCGCGGCGATGACCGGTTGGAGATTACGCCCGGCCAGTTGCTGTCCGGAAACGACATCCCGCTCGAGCCCGGCGACGTTGTGGAACTGGTTCCCTGAAACCGGCGGTCCGGGCGCGTCTTGCCGTGCGTCGGCGGCTGCGCTAGTGTGCGCTCATTATGGACGCAAGCCTTCCCCCCGCCAATGACGTGCCGCCCACGCCGTTCCCGGCTCCACCGGTCATTTTGCCGCCGAGCCCGCCACCGCCGCCGCGCAAAAGCCGCGGCTGGATGATGGCCGCGATCGCGCTGTGCGTGCTGCTGGGAATCAGCCTGCTTTTCAATTTTGGCCAGATGGTGAGCAGCGTGGCAAAACTTTCGCCCACACGCACCCGCGTCGGTGGTCCGCGCCTCGAAGAAATCATGGTCGAGGATCATGACTCACGCGACAAAATCGCCGTGGTGCCGATTGAAGGCATCATCTCCGGCGCGCGGGTGGACGGCACGGGTTACAACATGGTGGACGTGGTGAAGGAGCAATTGCGCCGCGCCGATGAAGACAACCGCGTGGCCGCGGTTATCCTGAAGGTGGATTCGCCCGGCGGCGAAGTGCTGGCCTCGGATGAAATCGCCAAGGCCATCCGTCGCTTTCAGGAGGAGAGCCGCAAGCCCGTGGTGGTCAGCATGGGCAATCTGGCCGCGTCCGGCGGTTACTACGTCTCCGCGCCGTGCCGTTACATCGTAGCCAACGACCTGACGATCACTGGCAGCATCGGCGTCATCATGAGCGGCCTGAACTACCGTGGATTGATGGATAAAATCGGGCTGCGGCCGATGGTGTTCAAAAGCGGCCGGTTCAAGGACATGCTCAGCGGCTCGCGCAGCCCGGAGGAAATCCCGGCGGAAGAAAAGCAGATGATGCAGCATCTCATCTACGAGGTTTACGGCAAGTTCACCAACGTCGTCGCCCAAGGCCGCGCGGAGGCTCACAAGGCCAACGGCAAGGAGGGCCGGGAGCTCGCGGCGGATTGGACCGATTACGCCGATGGCCGCGTGTTGTCCGGCGCGGAAGCCTTGAAGCTCGGATTCGTGGATGAGCTCGGCGGCTTTGACAAGGCGGTGAGCCGCGCCGCCAAGATTGCCGGCGTGCGCCGCCCGAACGTGGTGGAATACCGTCCCATCGTGGAACTGGCCGATTTGCTGCGCCTCTTCGGCAAAACAGAAGCCAAACCGCTCAAGGTGGACTTGGGCGTCGAGCTGCCCAAGTTGAAGGCGGGCCAGCCGTATTTCCTCTACGACACCGGCATTTACTGAACCGGACGATGAAGGGCGTCACGGTCATCAACCACCCGCTCGTCCAGCATAACCTGACCCGGTTGCGCGACGCCCGCACCGGCTCACAGGAGTTCCGCCGCGTGCTCGGCGAAGTGGCCTCGTTGATGGTTTACGAGGCCACCCGCTCGTTTCAACTCAACACCAAGCAGGTCAAAACGCCGCTCGCGCGAGCCGCGGGCTGCGACCTGAAACGCGAAGTTGTGCTGGTGCCCGTCTTGCGCGCGGGCCTGGGCATGCTCGACGCCATTCTGCAATTGATCCCCAACGCGCGCGTGGGGTTCATCGGCCTCAAGCGTGAGGAAAAAACCTTGCAGGCGAATTTTTATCACAAGAGCCTGCCCCAGGATTTGAGCCCGTTTGAAGTCATTCTCATCGATCCAATGCTGGCCACCGGCGGGAGTGCCGTGGCCGCGCTGGATTTACTCCACCAACACGGCGCCGAACGCGTCCGGCTGGTCAGTCTTGTCGCCGCGCCGGAGGGCATTCGCAAAGTCCGCCAGACTCACCGCACGCTGCCCATTTTCACCGCCGCCATCGACCAGCGATTGAACGAGTGCGGCTACATCATTCCCGGTCTCGGAGATGCCGGGGACCGGCTGTTTGGGGTGTGAGCGGCCCGGGCCTTGGACCGCCCGGCCGTTGAACAAAATCCGCCTGGCTTGGTCGAAACGAAATCGGGATTGGTCGGCCACCAGAAAGCCGTTCTTCTGGGGAAGATGATCTGAATTCAAGCACGCAAATATCGTTGCCGTAGCGGGCAAGGACTGCTGCAATGGCACGGCGGGCAACGACCCCGGGCAATTCAAACCGGATCCCAAGACAACCAGAAACCTGAATCCTTATGGCCGCAAAACGCTTGAAGACTGCCGCGAAGCAGCGCACCCAACGCGCTCCGCAGAAAGCCGTTTCCCGACGTGCAACGCCGCGGTCGCGCGCCCGTCTGACCCCCTCCGCGTCCGGCCCGTCCCGGCGACGTCCGGGAAAGCCGGCGCCCGGGAAGAAGCCGTTGCCACCGGCCAAAGCAGCGCCGGAGTTCCCCGAGCCGAGGAATATCAGGCCGGCCACCGAACCCGCAGTAGTTGCCGCCCCCGAACCGGTGGTGGAAGAGGAACGCACCCGTTCGAGCTACGATGGCGACACGGCGATCAAGCTTTACCTGCGCGAAATCGGCAAAGTGCCGCTGCTGACGCCGCAGGAGGAAATCGAACTCGCCGCGCACATCAAGAAGGGCGACAAAAAAGCGCGCGAGCACATGATCAAGGCGAACCTCCGCCTCGTCGTAAAGATTGCCCGCGATTACGAGGGCATCGGCCTGCCGCTGCTTGATTTGATCAGCGAAGGCAACATCGGCCTGATGAAGGCGGTGGAACGCTTTGACCCGGCCAAGGGCGGCAAACTGTCCACCTACGGCTCCTGGTGGATCAAGCAATCCATCAAGCGCGCCCTCGCGAATCAGTCCAAAACGATCCGGCTGCCCGTGCATCTGGTGGACAAGATTTCCAAGATGCGCCGCACCGCGATGCGCCTGCAGGAGGAACTTGGCCGCGAACCCACGGACGAGGAACTTGGCGGCGAACTGGGCATTTCCCCCGCCCGGGTGGCGCAGATGCGCCAGGCCTCCATCCGGCCCGCCTCGCTCGACGCGCCCATCGGCGACGAGGATTCCAACAATTTCGCCGAGATCGTGCAGGACGAAAACGCGACCTCGCCCTACGAAAACCTCGAAGACAAGACGGTCACGGACATGCTGCGTGAGATGGTCACCACGCTCGACCCGCGGGAGGAAACCATTCTGCGGTTCCGTTTTGGCCTGGATGGCGGCACGGAAAAGACGCTGGAGGAAGTGGGCAAAAAATTCGGCGTCACCCGCGAACGCGTGCGGCAGATTCAAAACATCGCGCTCAAGAAGCTGCGCCGCATGATTGAAAAGCTTGAGGCCACGAAGACTTAAGCCCAACATCCGGCGAAATGATGAGCCAAGCAACGCCGACGCCGGCTGACATCGAGCGCGCCATTCGCAACGTCCCGGATTTCCCCAAACCGGGCATCCAGTTCAAGGACATCACCCCGGTGCTCGCCGACGCGCGCTTGTTTCGCGGCGCCATCGCGGAACTGATCAAGCCGTTCGAACCCGGTTCAGTGGATGCCGTGGTGGGCATCGATGCGCGCGGCTTCATTTTTGCCTCCGCCGCCGCCGTGCAGTTGCAGGCCGGTTTCGTGCCGGTGCGCAAGAAGGGCAAGCTGCCCTACACGACCTTGGAACAGGATTACGCGCTGGAATACGGCGTCTCGACCGTGGCGATGCATACTGACGCCTTGAAGCCCGGCGCCCGCGTCATCCTCATTGATGATCTGCTGGCAACGGGCGGCACGGCCGCGGCCGCGGCGGAACTCGTCAAAAAACTGGGCGCGCACATTCTGGAGGCGTCCTTCCTGATTGAGCTCAGCTTCCTCAAAGGCCGGGAAAAACTGCCGGGCGTGCCCGTGCGCTCCGTCGTCTGTTACTGACTGCCGCCCGCGATGCATGCGTTGCAGGCCATCGACGAAGCGCTGTTCCGGCTGATCAATCAACGGCTGGCCAATCCGCTCTTCGACGTGCTGATGCCGTTCCTGAGCGGCAACAAACTGTTCGTTCCCGAAGTGGTGCTGGTCGCCGGCCTGCTGCTCTGGCGCGGCCGGGCCAAAGGGCGGATGTATCTGCTCGTGCTGGTCATTCTGATGTCGATGGGCGACGGGCTGGTCTGCAATTCACTCAAGCATTATTTCCAACGGCCCCGACCATTCGTCACGCTGGCGGACGCCCGGCGTCCCGGCGTGGCGCCAAAGGTAATCGCGGGGTTGAAACCCGCCACCGCCCCGCCGGGCGATGTCAGCCAAGCGCCGCGCCCGCGCGGTTCGCCCAGCTTCAGCATGCCCTCGGCGCACGCGTTCAACTGGGGTGCCGCCACGCTCATCACCCTGCTCTTCTACCGCCGCAGCTGGCGTTTCATGGTGCCGCTGGCGCTGGCCGTGGCGTATTCGCGGGTTTACAACGGTGTGCATTATCCCGGCGACGTGCTGGCCGGCTTGATTCTGGGCGGCACCTACGGCTTTGCCGGCGTCATCACCCTCAGCGCGCTCTGGAACAGCGCCGGCCGCAAATTGTTTCCGCAATGGTGGCAGCGCCTGCCCGACATCGTGCATCCGGTGGTTCGTCCGCCGGTTGCCGGGGACGCCGCCGCGCAGGATCGTCAATGGATCCGCCTGGGCTGGCTGGTGCTTCTGGGACTCTTCATTGGCCGCCTGTTTTATCTCGCCAGCGGCACCATCCAGCTCAGCGAGGACGAAGCCTACCAGTGGCTTTGGTCCAAGCACATGGCGCTGTCCTACTACAGCAAACCGTTGGGCATAGCCGTGGCCCAGTGGGTGGGAACGCATCTTTGGGGCGACACCGAACTCGGCGTGCGGTTTGTATCGCCGCTGTTCGCCGCGATTCTGGGCGTGGTGATGCTGCATTTCCTCGCGCGTCACGCGAACGGACGCACGGCCTTTTGGTTTGTGCTGATTTGCACCGCCACACCGTTGCTGGCGGCGGGGGCCATCCTGTTGACCATTGACCCGCTGGTCGTCTTTTTCTGGACGCTGGCGATGCTGGCCGCGTGGCGGGCCATCGAACGGGATTCCACCGGTTGGTGGGTGTGGTGCGGCTGCGGCATGGGCGCGGCGTTCCTGTGCAAATACATCTCGCCGTTTCAGTGGGCTTCGTTCGCGCTGTTCTTCATGCTGTGCCCGTCGGCCCGCGCGCAATTGCGTCGTCCCGGGCCCTGGCTGGCACTCGGCATCAACCTCCTCGCCACCCTGCCCGTCGTCATCTGGAACCAGCAGAACGGCTGGATCACCCTGACGCACCTCAAGGAACGCGGCGCCCTGGAACAAGCGTGGCACCCCACCCTGCGGTTTTTCTTTGAATTCGTTGGCGGCCAGTTGGGCCTGCTGAATCTCGCCTTTGCCATCGCCATCCTCTGGGCCACCGTGGGATTTTTCCGGCGGGATTTCAAACAGCGCGCCGGCGGCTCCGGCTCAATCCGGCTCGAACTCTTTTTGCTGTGCCAGGGCCTGGTCGTGTTTGTGTTCTACACGCTTTACACCTTCCACTCGCGGGTCCAATTGAACTGGGCCGCGGCCGGCGTGATGCCGCTGTTTTTGTTCGCCACGTTGTGGTGGCACCGGCGCTGGCAGAACGGCAGCCGCGTCCCCGTCTGGTTCCTTTCGCTCGGGCTGGGCCTGGGCCTGCCGGCAATCGTTTTCGTCCACAACACCGATCTGGTGCAAAAGGTCTTTGGCAAGCCATTCCCGGGGCGCATCGACCCGCTGCACCGTTTGCGCGGCTACGATGAGATGGCTCGCATCGTGGGCGAACAACGCCAACGCCTGCTGGCCGAGGGCAAGCCCGTGTTCATCATCGCGGATCATTACAGCCGCACGGGCGAGCTGAGTTTTTACCTGCCCGAAGCCCGGCCGCTCGTCGGCGGCGATTCGCTCATCAAGATGCACAAGGGCGAGCACCCGCACGATCAAGTCTGGTTCTGGCCCGGCTATGGGATGGACGGCCTGACCGGCCAGAACGCCCTCTTCGTCTCGGAGAACGACGATCCACGGCCGCCGCCGGACTGGCTCGTCGCAGCCTTCGGCAGCGTGACGGACTTGGGCCTGTTCGACATCAATTACAAAGGGCGGAATTATGATCGCATCCAGCTCTTTGCCTGCCGGGACAAGCGTTGAGATCCCCGGCGGCATGGGCGCGCGGTTTTCCGTGCGCGACTACGACCTCACGGCAACGCTCACCAGCGGACAGGCGTTTCGCTGGCAACGCCGCGGCGATGCCTGGGAAGGCGTGGTGGGCGGCCGCTGGGTCCGCCTGCGTTCCGACCGGAACGGGCTGGAGGCTGCCACCGTCGTCCCCCAAACCGACTGGACCTGGCTGACACGTTACCTGCGGCTGGACGATGACCTGCCCGCCATCCTGGCGAGCTTTCCGCAGGACGAACCGCTGCGCGCGGCCGTTGCCTACTGCCCCGGCCTGCGGCTGCTGCGGCAGGAACCCTGGGAATGCCTCGCCAGTTTCATCCTGAGTTCCACCAAGCAAATCGTGCAAATCCAGCAATGCGCCGCCCGGTTGTGCGAGCGGTTTGGAGAACCCATTCCGGCGCCGGCCGAGGCGGGACGCCAGTTCGCCTTTCCAACCGCCGTGCGGCTCGCGCAGGCCACGGAAACGGAGTTGCGCGAATGCCGGATCGGTTTTCGCGCCAAATACCTGCGGGCGGCAGCCGGCCTGGTGGCGGCGGGCGCGCTGAATCTTGCCGCGCTCCCGGCCGTGCCGCTGGCGGAAGCGCGGGAACAGTTGATGCGCTGCCCGGGCGTGGGCCGGAAGATTGCCGATTGCGTGCTGCTGTTTGCCTGCGGTTTTGAGACGGCGTTTCCCATCGATGTGTGGATCGAACGCGCGCTGCAATCACTGTATTTTCACCGGCGCCGTCCGACGCGAAAACGGCTGGAGCACTTTGCCGCCACCTATTTCGGTCCTTACGCCGGTTTCGCCCAGCAGTTTCTCTTTCACCACCTGCGCACCAATCGGGCACCAACCTTTCCGCAGATCGCCGGCTCCGGAAGAAAAAGCCGGTTCAAACCGGCGGCGGGCGCTGCGCCAGCCACCGGTCATGCCAGCGCCGCGCCAGCAAGGCGCAGCCAAACCCGATGATCACCGACGCAAGTGTGTCGGAGAAGTGGTGCGCGCTGAAATAAATCCGCGACCACGCCACCGCCAGCATCCAAGGCACCAGAACCCAGCCGAGCGAGTTGCCGATCACCAACAAGGCAAACGCACAGCCCGCCGCGGTGGCCGTGTGGCCCGAGGGGAAGGAGTTGTAGGCGTTCTTCGTGCAGACCCAGCGGCCGTTGTGATACGGGCCAAACCATCCCTGTTCCACCGTGTTGCTCGGGCGCGCCCGGCCAATCGCTCCGCGCAGGACCACGGACGAAAGACCGGCCAAGGTTGAACCAATCAGAAAAATCAGAACGGCCCGTTTCCATTGCGGCCGCCACCGCCAGGCAACCCCCAGCGCCAGCAGTCCCGCCAGCAGCGCCCACTGGCCCTTGGCGCTTTCGCTGAGCCATTCAGCGAGGTGGTCCAGGCCCGGCCGGGTCACTCCGGTGATCCAGCCATCCACCTGAGCATCCACGCGGGTGGCCGCGGCAATCAACGCCACGGCACCGGCCAAACCAGCCAGCCACCCTGCCCACCGTCGGGGGGATTTTGCCGGTTCCAACCGCGCCGGCTCGATGGTCGCCACCTGGGCATTCATGTGCGGTTCAGGGTGCCGCGTGGCGGGTGACGGTTCGGTGTCGGACATGTAACGATTCTCCCAACAATGTTTGTTGTTGGCCGGTCGGGATTCTGGAAGTCTGCCGGGGTGAGTTCAACAGGCAAATCGCCGGCCGCCGCCGAAATCTGGCGCGATCTCGCATGGCTGTTTCTGGCCTGCTTCGCCCTGCATGTGGCAGGCACGTGGTCGCTGCCGCTGTGCGACCGCGATGAGCCGCGCTTTGCCGAAGCCTCGCGCGAAATGCTGCAACGCGGCGACGCCATCGTGCCGTGGTTCAACAACCAGCCGCGCTACGACAAGCCGCCGTTGATTTATTGGTGCCAAATCGCCGCCTACGCGGCAACGGGCCAGAATGAATTCAGCGCCCGCCTGCCATCGGTGATCGCGTCGGCCCTGACCTCGCTCGCGTTGTATGGCTTCGGCCGGCGTCTGCGTGGGCGAACCACCGGGCTTTGGGCGGCCATTCTGTTTGCCACCTGCGCGCAGACCATCGTGCATTCCAAACTCGCCGTGGCGGACATGCTGATGATTCTGTTCTTCACCACCGCGGCGTGGAGCGCCTGGGAACTCTCACGTCCGTCCCCGACCGCGCCGGACCGACGCTGGTGGTGGGCGCTCGGCGGGTCATTGGGACTGGCCTTTCTGGCCAAAGGCCCCGTGGGCCTGCTGCCCGCACTGTTCCCGTTCCTCGCCGCCCGGGTGGCCGGCCGGCCCGCTCCGTCCCGCCAAATCCGGCCGGTGCGACTGGCCATCGTCGTGCTGGCACTCATCGCCCTCTGGGGCATTCCGGCCCTGGTGCTGACGCACGGTGACTTCTGGCGCGTGGGCATGGGAAAGCACGTCTTCCAACGCTCCATCGGCGTGCTGGATGGCCATGGTGGTTCGAATCTCCTGAAGTATCTCGCCACTGTGCCGCTCTATTTTGGCACAGTGTTCGTGAGCTTTTTCCCCTGGTCCATCTGGCTCGTGTGGCTGGTGCGACGGCTTTGGCAGCGGAAACGCGCGCTGGAATTTGACGAGGCCTTCCTGCTGACCGGAACGTTGTTGGTGTTTGGCATCTTCAGCCTGGTGCGGACCAAACTGCCGCACTACACGCTGCCCGCCTTTCCCCTGATGGGCCTCTTGCTGGTGCGCGAATGGAGCCGCGCGGGCAGTTCACTGCGCTGGCCGGCGCGGGCGGCCGCCGGCATGGCCGCACTGGCACTGACACTTTCGTTGGTAGTCTTTCCGCGCCTCGCGCCGCTGTTCCCGGCGAAACAAATCGCCCGGGAATGTCAGCCCTGGCTGCGCCCCGAAACCGCGCTGGCTTCCGCCGATTACACTGAACCGAGCCTGTGCTGGTATTTTCGCCGGCACATCGCGGGCTTTCACAAAACGCTCACCACGGAAGAGCTCCCCGCCTTCATGGCTGAAACCGGCCCGCGCGTGTGCCTCCTGCCCACAGCCAAAGTGCCGGCCACCTTTCCGGCCGTGCCGACGGCATGGCATCGCGTTGAAGTGCGCGGTTTCAACCTGGCCAATGGCAAGCCGGTTAACCTGACGGCACTGGTAAAATCCGACTGAATCGCTTGATGAAAATTGAGGTCACCTTCACCCCTGCAGAGTTTGCGTTGCTGTCGCAGCGCGATCTTTCGGCCACTGCGTGCGTGGTTTTTGACGTCCTCCGCGCCACGAGCACGATGATTACGGCCCTCGCGCGCGGCGCGGAATTTGTGCAACCCGTCACCAGCATCGCCGAGGCCCTGCGCTGTCGCGCGGCAGATCCGGAGGTTCTCCTCGCCGGCGAACGAAACGGGCTGCGCATCACCGCCGCGGTTTCCAGCGGCGTCGATTTTGACCTCGGCAATTCACCGCGCGAATACACGTCCGCCGTGGTCCGCGGCCGGCGCATCGTTACGACCACCACCAACGGCACCCGCGCCCTGGTCGCCTGCCACCACGCGCGCCACGTGCTCGCCGGCGGCTTCTTGAATCTCCGACACACCGCGCAACAGGTGCTGCGATTCGACTGTGCCGGGGTGATTCTCGTGTGCAGCGGCACCGGCGAAGCAGCGGCCTTTGAGGACACGCTGGGCGCCGGCGCGTTGTGTGAACAGCTTGTCACGTTGAACCCCGCCATCGGGCTCACGGATTCGGCGCAGGAAGCGCGCGCGATGTTCCAGACCCACGCGGAGGATCTGGAAGGCGCCATGCACGCCTCGACGAATGCCGTCCGGCTCTTGGCCATTCCGGATTTGCGCGATGACGTCGCCTTCTGCCTGACGCCGGACCTGTTTCCCATCACCGCGGCGGCCGATGCAGCCGGGCGTGTCCGGCGTGTGAGCACGTAACCGTCTCTCCAGCATGAACGATTTCTCGCCACCCCATCCGGAACGCTTTGCCGCGGCCATCGCGCGGTTCGACGCGGAGAACGCCCGTGACCCGCGCAAGACTACTGACGCAGGCGCGGCGCAGCCGCTGGAGGTGGCTTATTCGCGCTGGCTGACCGGCTGGGTGCTGCGGCTGCGGCCCGACGCGTCCGAGGCGCTGCGGCTCGCCGCCCGCAGCCAGCATTTGTGTCGGTGGGAAATCCCGCGCGAATCCTATCCCGCCACCCGCGCCGGATATTTGCAATGGCGCCAGAAGCTCAAGGCGTTTCACGCGGACAAGGCGGCCGAAATCTTGCGCGCCGTCGGCTACGACCAGGAAACAGTCCAACGCGTCCACGACCTGAACCTGAAACGGCATTTTCCTGAAGACGCCGAAGCCCGGACGTTGGAGGACGCTCTCTGCCTCCTGTTTCTGGAGCGGCAATTTGCCGAGCTCGCCCAAAAGACCACGCGGGAAAAGATGATCGGCGCCCTGCAAAAATGCTGGGCGAAGATGACGCCCGCCGCCCGGTCGCTGGCCGGGACCATCATGTATGGCCCGCTTGAACGGCAATTGTTGACCGACGCATTGGCCAGCCCGGACGCCGCGGGCTGACCCGTCGACGCCGCCGGCCCAACGCCAACCACCTGCCGAAAAGTCCTTTATTGCGCGGTCCAACGGCTTTCTCTAGCTTCGGCGGACTGGTGACATGAAGATTTTTATTGACGGAAAATACTACGGCGAGCGCGATGCGAAGGTGTCCGTGTTCGATCATGGCCTGCTTTACGGCGACGGCATTTTCGAGGGCATCCGCATTTATCATGGCCGCATTTTCAAGCTCAAGGAGCACATCGACCGGCTATTTTACTCCGCCAAGGCCATTCTGCTCAACCTGCCGATGACGCATGAGGAAATCATGCGGGCCACCGTGGAAACCTGCCGCAAAAACAAGCTGCGCGACGGCTACATCCGCCTCGTCGTCACGCGCGGCGTGGGCAACCTCGGGTTGAATCCGAACAAGTGCAAAAAATCCTCCGTGATCGTCATCGCGGACAAAATCCAGCTTTACCCGCCGGAGTATTACGAACAGGGGCTCACAATTGTCACCGTGCCAACCACGCGCAACCTGCATAGCGCGTTGAATCCCGCGATCAAGTCGTTGAACTACCTCAACAACATTCTCGCCAAGATCGAGGCGAACAACGCCGGCTGCGAAGAGGCCATCATGCTCAACGCCGAGGGCTTTGTGGCCGAGTGCACGGGCGACAATGTGTTCATCGTAAAGAACGGCGAACTGTTCACCCCGCCGCTCTCGGCCGGCGCGCTTTACGGCATCACCCGCAGCACGGTGATTGAACTGGCCCGCGAGGCCGGCCTGTCTGTGGGTGAACCGACGTTGACGCGCTACGACCTGTTCAACGCCGACGAATGTTTCCTGACCGGCACCGGCGCCGAAATCGTGCCCGTGGTGAAGATCGATGGCCGCGTGATCGGCTCCGGCAAGCCCGGCCCCGTCACCCGCCAGCTCGAAAAGGCCTACCATGCCTTGACGAAGGTCAGTGGCGAGCCGATATACGGATAGCCATGTTGTGCTGCGTTTGTAAGGAAAAGGAAGCCACGGTGCATCTGACCCAAATCGCCGGGGACAAGATGCAAAAGGTGGATCTCTGTGAGGAGTGCGCCAAACAAAAGGGCGTCAATGACCCGACGGGCTTTTCCCTGGCTGACCTGCTGCTCGGGCTCGGTGCTTCACAGGAACTCGAGCACGCCGTCGGTGGCAGCGACCTCAAATGCCCGCACTGCGGCTTTACGCAGGCGGATTTCAAGAAGACTGGCCGGCTGGGCTGTCCGGATTGCTACGATGTCTTCGGAGAGGGGCTCGAATCACTGCTCAAGTCCATGCACAAGGGCACGCGGCACGCGGGCAAGGTTCCCGCCGCCCATCGCCAGGTGCGGGACCAGCAACGCCAGATTCAAACCCTGCAGGCGCAACTGGCCAAGGCCATCGAAAGCGAGGATTTTGAAAAGGCCGCCGAACTGCGCGACGAACTCAAGCGCGTGCAGGGCAAGTCCGGTGAACCCCAGCGTGCGAAGCCATGAACATTCATGAATTCCTGCCTCCGCCCGCGGAAATCGCCCGCCGCAAAGGACCGCATGACCGGATTGTGATGTCGAGCCGCGTGCGCCTGGCCCGCAACATTTCGGGCGCCGCGTTTCCCGGCTGGGCCAAGAAAGCCGACCGGCAACAAACCTTGCAGGCGGTGCAGCCCGCGATTCAGCATCTGCCCCAGATGGCCGATTCGTTCGCGGCGGCGATGGACGACTTTTCCGCGCTCGACAAGCAGATTCTCGTCGAGCGGCATCTCATCAGCCGCGAACACGCCGCCCGCGGCGCCGGCAGCGGTCTGGTTCTCAACCGCGATGAAACGCTGTGCGTGATGATCAACGAGGAGGATCATCTGCGCATGCAGTCGTTGCGGCCCGGCCTGCAAATCAAACAGGCCTGGCAGGCGATTGACGCCGTCGATTCCGAGCTGGAAAAGCACCTCAACATCGCCTTCAACGACGAACTCGGCTATTTGACGGCCTGCCCGACCAACCTCGGGACGGGCATCCGCGTGAGCGCCATGCTGCATCTGCCCGGCCTGGTCCTGGACGAGCAGATCAACCCCATCATCCAGTCCGTGAACAAGCTCGGACTCGCCGTGCGCGGCCTTTACGGCGAAGGCACCGAAGCGCTGGGCAATGTCTTTCAGGTGTCCAATCAAATGACACTGGGCGAAACAGAGGCCGCCATCGTCGAACGCCTGGAAAAGGTTCTGGCCCAAATCATCGAGCACGAAGAAAATGCCCGGGCCCGCCTGATGGAAAAAAAGGCGAAACAGAAGATGCTGTTCAACCACATCGGCCGCGCCTACGGCATTCTGGCCAACGCCCACCTCATCGCCTCGAAGGAAACGATGAACCTCCTCTCGCTCATGCGCCTGGGCATCGATCTGGGATTGTTTGGCGAAACCGACCGGGCGCTCGTTGACGAGCTGTTCATTCTGACCCAGCCCGGTCATTTGCAGAAGCTGCATTCCGAGAAACTCTCCACCGAGGAGCGCGACTACCTGCGTGCCGACATGCTGCGCGAACGGTTGCAGCACGTAAAACGGCCGCTGGTCCGCTCTTGAGCCGGCGGATCCGTCCGCCCGGCCGCGAGATTCCGGCCTGCGTTTTGCTCCCTTCCTGATTCCGCGTCATTCCCTGTCGGCGACGCTAGACAAAGCGAAGGGTCTGACGCATTTTGGGGCAAGAAACTATGAGCGATGAAGCAATGAGCAACTTTACCCCCCGGGCGCAACAAGTCCTCGCGCTGGCGCGCAAGGAGGCAGACCGCTTCAACCACAATTTTGTGGGCACCGAACATCTGCTGCTGGGACTCATCAAGCTCGGCCAGGGCGTCGCCGTCAACGTGCTGCAAAAAATGGGCCTCGACCTCGAGACCGTCCGCATGGAGGTCGAGAAACAGGTGGGCACCGGTCCGGAGACCAAACAGCTCGGCAACATCCCCTACACCCCCCGCGTCAAGAAGGTCCTCGCGCTCGCACAAAAGGAAGCCAAAGCCCTCAATCACACCTACGTGGGCACCGAACATGTTCTGCTCGGATTGCTCCGCGAAGGCGACGGTGTGGCCGCCCGGGTGTTGAAAAGCCTCGACGTGGACATTGAACTTTGCCGGCAGGAGATTTTGAAGGAGCTCAACCCCGAATTTGCCGCCCAAGAGGAAGGCGCCGAGCCGGTGGAGAAGCCGGCTCCTGGTGAGAAGAAGGGTGACCTGAAAACGCCCGCACTCAAGGCGTTCGGCCGCGATCTGACAGAAATCGCCCGCAAAGGTGAGATGGACCCGGTCATCGGCCGGAAAAATGAAATCGAGCGCGTTATCCAGATTCTCTGCCGCCGCACCAAAAACAATCCCGTCCTGCTCGGCGAAGCCGGCGTGGGCAAAACCGCCATCGTCGAAGGCCTGGCCCAGGAAATTGCCGACGGCAACGTCCCTGAAATCCTACGCGACAAACGCGTCATCACGCTGGACCTCGCCCTGATGGTGGCCGGCACCAAATACCGCGGTCAGTTTGAAGAGCGCATCAAGGCCGTCATGGACGAAATCCGCCGCTCCAAGAACATCATTCTGTTCATTGACGAGCTGCACACCATTGTCGGCGCCGGCTCCGCGGAAGGCACGATGGACGCCTCCAACATCATCAAGCCCGCGCTCAGCCGCGGCGAGATGCAGTGCGTGGGCGCCACCACCTTGAACGAGTATCGCAAATACATCGAAAAGGATGCCGCGCTCGAGCGTCGGTTCCAGTCCGTCAAGGTCGAGCCGCCCTCGATTGACGAAGCCGTCCTCATCCTCAGGGGGCTGGCCCCGAAATATGAGGAGCACCACAAGGTTGATTTCACCGACCGGGCAATCGAATCCGCCGTGAAGCTGTCGGATCGTTACATCACGGACCGTTACCTGCCCGACAAGGCCATCGACCTGATGGACGAAGCGGGCTCACGCGCGCGCATCAGCACCATGACCCGGCCGCCGGAAGTGAAGGCGATCGAGCTGGAAATCGAGGACATCAAGGGCAAGAAGGAGCAGGCCATCAAGAGCCAGGACTTCGAAGGCGCCGCCGCCATGCGGGACAAGGAAAAGCAGGCCAAGGAAAAGCTTGAATCCGTGCTCAACGAATGGCGTGCCAACCGTGAGGAAAAACGGGTCACCGTTGACGAGGAGGACATCCTCCATGTGGTATCCAAGTGGACTGGTATTCCGCTCAAGCGGATGGAGCGCGACGAAGCCCAGCGCCTGCTCGCCATCGAGGAAGAAATGGGCAAGGTGGTCATCGGCCAGCGCGCCGCCGTCAGCGCCCTGTGCAAGGCGCTCCGCCGCTCCCGTGCCGATTTGAAGGATCCGAAACGCCCCATTGGCACGTTTGCGCTTTTGGGCCCCACCGGCGTGGGCAAAACACTGCTCGCCAAGACGCTCGCTGAGCAGATGTTTGGCGACGCCAAGGCGCTCATCCAGCTCGACATGAGCGAATACATGGAAAAGTTCAACGTATCACGCCTCGTGGGTTCACCGCCCGGCTACGTGGGCTATGAAGAAGGCGGCCAGCTCACCGAGGCGGTGCGCCGTCGGCCGTATTCCGTGGTGTTGTTCGATGAAATCGAAAAGGCGCACCCCGACGTATGGAACATGCTGCTGCAGATCCTCGAAGAAGGTAAGCTGACCGACAGCGTCGGCCGCGTGGTCAGCTTCCGAAACACGATCATTCTCCTCACGTCGAACGTGGGCTCCGGCGGTTCGCGCAAGCAGGCCGCCATGGGCTTCGGCACCATCAGTGACGAGCAAACCTACGAAAGCATGCGCGAACAGATCATGGAGGAGGCCAAGAAAACCTTCCGGCCGGAATTCCTCAACCGCCTCGACGACATCGTGGTCTTCCGCTCGCTGACGAAGCCGGATCTCATCCAGATCCTCGACCTCGAAATCGACAAGGTCGTGCAACGTCTGAAACACAAAAAGCTCACGTTGCAACTGGACGAGAAGGCGAAGGACTTCCTCGTCGAACGCGGTTATGAGCCGCAATACGGTGCCCGCCCCATGCGCCGCGCCGTGGAGCGGTATCTCGAAGACCCGCTGGCAGAGGAACTCCTGCGCGGCCATCTCCACGAAGGCGAGCCTATTCTCGTCACGCCGGACAAGGACAAGCTGACGTTCTCCCAAAACCAGGAAACCGCCGAAGGCGCCTTGTCGAGCTGAGGATTTACAGCATTTCATCGGGGCGTTGGCGGACGGCCGACGCCCCTTTTCTTTTGCGGGCGCGCGGAGCAAACCCCAGCCCACCCACGAGCGGCCGGCCATGGGTGGCCTGCCGGCCACCCGGCTGCCGGGTCCAACGCGGTGAAAAACATTGAAAGTTCCATGCTGATTCTCGAAAGTCTGCTGGCAGATTTGCCAGCCGGCCAGCCTGGCGGGAATGGTCCCGAAAAACGAAAGGCTGGCAACAACCAGATCTGTCAGCGCACGCAACTTGAGCATCACCACCAGCAATCCGAATCGCCTGGGGCTGTGGGATTTTAGAGGGGAGCCCAAGCCGCCGGAAACGAATCACCCTTCCGGTCAACGCTGGTCCGTGCCCGGCGATCCGCCCCGTTGAATTATGTCACTCTGGGTCATTCGCACTTTGTTTCTGCTGCTGTGCATCACGGCCGGCTTCGCCATCAGCCAGGTGTATCCCGATTACACGACCCATCCGGTGCTGGGCATGGTCATCGGCTTTGGTTTCGGCGGACTGCTCATCGCCATTGACGAAATGCTCAAGGGCTTTTCGTTGCGGGCCTTTTCCGCCACCACCTTCGGACTTTTCCTCGGCTCCGTCGTGGCCCTGCTCGTGGACCAGTCGGGCCTGTTCGTTTCAGATGAACCCAACGACCCCACCCGGCGGATGATCCGCATCGGGCTGTTTCTGGGATTTGGCTACATCGGCATGGTGCTGGCCATGCGCAGCAACAAGGAGGATTTTTCGCTCATCATTCCCTACGTGCGCTTCACCCGGCAGGCCAAGGCGGACAACCTGCTGCTCCTCGACACCAGCGCCATCATCGACGGGCGCATCGCCGATCTCATTGAATCCAACTTTCTCGAGGGCATGATTGTGGTGCCACGGTTCGTTCTGCGGGAGCTCCAACAGATCGCCGATTCGACGGACCCGGTCAAACGCAGCCGCGGGCGCCGCGGACTGGAGATTCTGAACCGCATTCAGCGCAACATTCGCAACGAGGTGAAAATCCACGATGCCGAATTCCCGGATGAAGCGGGCGTGGACGCGAAGTTGATGCGCCTGGCCCGCAATCTGGGCGCCCGCATTTACACCACCGACTACAACCTCGCCAAAATCGCGGAGCTGCAATCCATCAGTTGCGTGAATTTGAGCGACGTGGCGCGCTGCCTGCGCGTCATCCTGCTTCCCGGCGAAATGCTGAACCTGCGCATCGTCCGGGAAGGGAAGGAACGCAACCAGGGCATCGGCTATCTGCCGGACGGCACCATGGTTGTGGTCAACAATGCTCAGGCGCACATCGGGCAACACATCGATGCCCAGGTCCAGAGCACCCATCAAACCGGCGCGGGCATCATTGTATTCGCGGATCTTCGCCCTACCTTGAGCCACGCCCAAACCCCGGCCGCCACCGCATGAAACTCGTCACCGTTCACACCGCCTTGAATCCCGCCGAGGCGCAACTGGCCAATTCCCGCCTGCAAGCCGCCGGTTTTCATTCGGTCGTCATGGGCGAACTCGCCGCCCTGAGCATGGAAGGTTATGCGCTCACCGCGGGCGGCATCCGCGTTCAGGTGCCGGAAACGGAAGCGGAGGATGCGCGACTGCTCCTCAATTCGTCGCCGGATTCCCCGGACGCAACAGACGGTCAGAATTCTCCGGAAGACTGAACCATGGCTTCACTCCCGCCCCGCCTCGCCCGCCAGTTGCGGCGCCTGTTGCCCGCGGACGAAATTTCCTTCGACCCCGCCGTCCGCCAGGACCACGCGGGCGACAAATGGTTTGCCAGCCATCAGCCTGACGTCGTCGCCCTGCCCCGCTCAACCGCCTCGGTGGCGCGGCTGCTGGCCTTCGCGAATCGTCACCAACTGCCCGTCACCGCGCGCGGCGCCGGGCACGGCTACGTTGGCGGCTGCGTCCCGATGCGGGGCGGCATCGTGCTTTCCACCGCGCGCCTGAACCGCATCAAGGAAATCAACGCGGCGGATTTCGTCGCCGTGGTGGAACCGGCCGTGATCACGGCGGAACTTCAGGCGCATGTGGAAAAGCGCGGCCTGTTCTACCCGCCCGATCCCGCCAGCCGGGCGAACAATTCCATCGGCGGCAACATTGCCACGAATGCCGGTGGTCCGCGCTGCCTGAAGTATGGCGTCACGCGGGATTACGTGCTCGGGCTGGAAGTGGTGCTGGCCGGCGGCCGGGTGGTGCGCCTCGGCGGCCGCACGCACAAGAACAAAACCGGCTTTGACCTGCACCGGCTATTCGTCGGATCGGAGGGGCTGCTGGGCATCGTCACCGAAGCCACGCTCAAGCTGATTCCCCTCCCGCCATTTCGTGCGAACCTGGCCATTGGCTTCAGCACCACGCGCGATGCGCTCGCCACGTTACACGCCATCTTCGCCGCCGGGTTCCTGCCCTGCGCGCTCGAAGTCGCCGATGAATTCACGCTCGCCGCCGCCTACCAACGCACCAAGAGCGAACGGCTCCGCGGCTGCAAAGCGCATTTGATCGTGGAACTCGACGGGCACGAAAAGTCCATCCGCGGCGAATTGAAGGCCCTGGAGAAAATCATCAGGCGCCAGAACCCGCTGTCGGTGGCCCGTGGTTTGGGGGCGAACGCGTGCGAGGAGATTTGGAAAATTCGCCGCGAATTTTCCTATGCCCTGCGGGACACGGGACTGACCAAGCTGAACGAAGACATCGTGGTGCCGCGCGGAAAGCTGCAGCACCTGTTCCGCTTCGCCGCACAATTGCAAAGGAAGCACGGGCTTGCGATTGCCTGCTTCGGCCACGCCGGCGACGGCAACATCCACACCAACGTCATGGTGGACTTCAACCAGCCAGGCGCCCGGCAGCGCTCGGAGGCCTGCCTCGATGAGCTGTTCCGGCAGGTCATCGCGTGGGGCGGCAGCATCACAGGCGAACACGGAATCGGCCTGGCCAAAAAACGCTGGTGGCCGCGCGCCGTTTCCGCGGAGTCGCTCGCGTTGCACCGCACCATCAAGCGTGCGCTGGATCCGCGGGGCATTCTGAATCCGGGCAAGTTTGTTTGAGCACGGATTCGACCGCGCCGACCAGCACCACGAACTCGCCTTTCAACGGGCGTTGTTGGGAGCGCGTCAGCAAGTCGGCCGGTTTGCCACGCAGAAACTCCTCAAATTTTTTCGTCACTTCGCGCGCCAGCACCACGTTTCGCCCGGGCATCACCGCCTCCAACTCGCCCAGGAGCTTCTCGATCCGGTAGGGCGATTCGTAAAACACCAGGGTGCCGGGCACCTGGCTCAGGCGGGAAAGCTCATTGCGCCGCTGGCCGGATTTGTGCGGGAGAAAACCGACAAAGTGGAACTCGCCGGTGGGCAGACCGCTGGCGGTGAGCGCCGCCACCAACGCACAGGCGCCCGGCACCGCTTCAACCCGATGCCCGGCGGCAATCGCCGCCCGCACCACGCGCTCGCCCGGATCGCTGATGCCCGGGCTGCCGGCGTCCGTGACCAGCGCGATCTTCTCCCCGCGCCCCAGACGGGCGATGATCTCCTCGCTGCGCCGGGCTTCATTGAACTGAAAATAGCTGAGCAGCGGCTTGTGGATTTCGAAATGCCGCAGCAACTGCCCGGTGCGCCGGGTATCTTCGGCGGCCACCACGTCGCACTCGCGCAACACCCGGAGCGCGCGCAGGGTGATGTCCTCCAGATTGCCAATCGGCGTCGCGACCAGATACAGCGTCGCGGGTGTGAGGGACGGTAATGCGGCAACCATGCCGGCAGTTTAACGGCCGCCCGCCGCCAGCGCCAGTCCCGCCGGAATTATCACGGCGTTCACGTGTGGCCGGTGAGGCTGAACCCGACCAGGGCCGCCAGATAAACCACGTAGGCGGCAAGCAGGACGACACCTTCGCGGCGCGAAATCCGGTTGCCCGTGAACATCATCGCCAGCAGCGGCCCCATGAGGGCGAGCATGGCCGGAGAATTGAACAACTGGGTAAGCCGGGGCTCATGTGGACATCCTGCAAGGCGGCGGCGCAGCCCACGATGAACGTGAGGTTGGCGATGTTTGCACCCAGCACGTTCCCCAAGGCCCGGTCGGAAACGGAGCGGCGGCTGGACGTGATGGCGGTAGTCAGTTCGGGCAATGAGGTCCCGATGGCCACCACCGTCAGCCCGATAATAATGAGCGGCACTCCCAATCCGCCCGCGATGAAAACCGCGGCATCCACGAGCCGGCGGCGGCCGATCACCACCAGCCCGGCGCCCAACCCGAACTGGACCGCCATCCAAAAACGTGTGTCGAACCAGGCAAAACGCCGCACCACGTTTTGCTCGATGGCACGTGCCTCCGCCACCTCGGAACGATTGCGGTTGCGCGCGTGCTGGAGGAAATCCCACGCAAAGTAACCCAGGCCCAGGGCCAGGAGCAGGATGCCCTGCCAGCGCGAGAGCACGAGATCGAGCGTCATCAAAAGGAGCAATCCACCGCAGAGGAACATGGTCACCAAAGGCGTGCGCAACAGGCGCGGGTGCGCGTCCACATGCTTCAAGGTCGCCGTGACGCCGAGGATCAGGCAGAGATTGCAGATTACGGAACCGATGGCATTGCCCACCGCCAGGCTCGACTCGCCCCGGACGCCCGCGGATGGAGACGACGGCCTCCGGCACGGTCGTGGCCAGACTCAACAGCGTGGAGGCAATGACCACGTGCGGCATCCGCAACAGCCCGGCAATGCGAACGGCCGACGCGCGAACAGTTCGCCGCCCTTGATGATCAGCACCAACCCCAACCCGAGCAGCAACACTTGCAGGAGCATGGCTGGCTGCGCGCTACTTGCTGATGCCGCGTTCGCTGCTCTTTACGAATTCCACCAGGTGCTGGATTTCCGGCAGCGGCGGCAGTTCGGCTTCAATGCGGGCCACCGCATTGGAAATGTTCAGCCCTTCGCGGAAGAGAATTTTGTAGGCCGCCTTCATCGCGCTTTGCGCCGCCTCGCTGATGCCGTGGCGCTCCATGCCCACCTTGTTGATCGTCCGCGTTTCGGCCGGGTTGCCGTCGCCGATCATGAAGGGCGGGATGTCCTGCACGACCTTGGAGCAGCCGCCGATCATGGCGAATTTGCCGATCCGGCAAAACTGGTGGATGGCCGCGAGCCCGCCAATCACTGCGCGGTCGCCCACGGTCACATGGCCGGCGAGCGTGGCCACGTTGGACATGATGATGTCGTTCCCGAGCTGGCAGTCGTGCGCAATGTGGCAGTAGGCGAGGATGTGGTTGTGCGAACCCACCTTCGTCGCATCGCCGTCGTTGGTCGCGCTGTGAATCGTCACATATTCGCGGAACGTGTTGCCGTCGCCAATTTCCGTGCGCGTAATGCCGCCGTTCCACTTCAGGTCCTGGGTCTTGAGCCCGAGACTGGCAAAGGGAAACACCTCGTTGTCGCTGCCCAGCCGCGTGTGCCCGTCAATCACCACGTGCGAATGCAGCCTGCACCGGTCGCCCAGCACAACGTGCGCGCCGATGACGCAATAGGGGCCGATTTCGCAGTCCGCGCCGAGCTGGGCGTCCGGATGGATGATGGCCGTTGGATGAATCACACTCATGCGGGGTTGGCGTCGGTGAGCATGAACGTGACGTCCGCTTCGCTGACGACGTCGCCGCGCACCTTGCAGACGCCCTTGGCCTTGCCAATTTTGCCGCGCATCTTCACGAGTTCGATGTCGATGATGAGCGTGTCGCCGGGCACGACGGGCTTCCGCCACTTTACATTTTCCGCCGACATGAAATAGGCGATCTGACCGACGGCTTCGCCCTTGCGGATGAGCAGGATGCCGGCGACCTGCGCAATGGCTTCCAGCTGCATGACGCCCGGCATGATGGGGTGCCCGGGAAAGTGCCCCTGAAAGAACGGCTCGTTGACGGTGACGCACTTGACGCCCACGATGCGGTTGCCCTCGATTTTGGCCACACGGTCCACCATCAGAAACGGGTAGCGATGCGGGAGGGTTTTCATCACCTGCTCCACGTTCATCAGGCAGCCGTCTTCTTCCGCCACGGGCTGGGTGGTTTCCGGAGCGCTGGGCGGTTGCGGCGTAAAGGTCTGCGTGGCCAGCAAGGGCTTGCGGATCTGCGCCTGAATCAGCCGGGCGAACTCGCAATTCGCGGCATGGCTGGGCCGCACGGCGATGAGATGGCCATTCACCGGCCGCCCGACCAGCGAGAGGTCGCCCACAATGTCGAGCATCTTGTGCCGGACGAATTCCTCGGGATAACGCAGCGGTTCGGTGGTCAGCACGGCATCATCACGAATGACCACCGCGTTTTCGAGACTGCCGCCCTTGATCAGCCCGTTTTTGAACAGGAACTCAATCTCCTCGTAGAAGCAAAAGGTGCGCGCGTGCGCCAGCTCCTTCTCCCATGAGGCGGGCGTGACCTCGCAACTGTAAAACTGGGTGAACCGGCCGCTCTTGTCCGCGCTGGTGCAGGTGATTTTGAAGCCCTCGCCAGGAAACATGGTCATCACGGTCTCGCCCAGCTTCAGCTCGATGGGCTCGGTGATGGTGTAAGGTTCGCGGGCCTCGTTCTGCACCACCACGCCCGCGTGCTGGATCATCTTGCAGTATTCGCGCGAACTGCCATCCGCAATCGGCGGCTCGTTGGCGTCCAGTTCCACGATGGCATTGTCAATGCCGTAGCCGGCGAACGTGGCTAGGACATGCTCGACCGTGTGAATCTTGACGTTGCCCTTGGACAAGGTGGTCGAACGATTGGTCTCGCTGACGTTCTCGACCCGGGCCTCGATTTCCGGCCGGCCGTCCAAATCCACCCGGCGGAAGCGGATGCCGGTGTTGGGCGGCGCGGGCAAAAACGTCATCGAGACCTTGTTGCCGCTGTGCAGTCCTGTCCCGGAAAAATCAACGGAATTCTTGATGGTTTGCTGCGGTAGCACGCGCGCATTAAACACCGTCGCCGGACGGCAAGGCAAGCGGGCAAACGGCGGTGGCCGGTTGAAGGCAGGCGGGAACACCAACGGATGGCGACACCTCCCGCAGCCCGTCAAACCGTGGCGGAAACGCAACGCACCCCCCACCCCAATCTTTGGTTTAGCACGCCACGCGGCCTTTCCGTCATGCGGCGCGCGAAACTTTGCCGCGTGGGCGACGTGACTGCCAAAGCACCAGCCCCTCAAGCAGCAGGAAGGTCCCGCTCGCTGGTTCAGGCACGGAGACGACCAAGTTGTCGAGCGACCAGCCATAGCCCGGCACTTCGACCCGGGTCAGGCCCGTCCAGCCGGAGCCGAAGGTGAAGGTCTGAAAATCCGCCAGCGGCCCGGTGCCGTCAATGATGCCGTCGGTGGTAAAGCTCGTGGTAATCGTGCCGCCGCCCGCATAGTAACCGATGAATTGCACCGTCACCGCGTCCGGCACTACGGTGCTGTATTCGGCCAAGTCCACCGAAACGAGTCCAAATAACGAGCCGTCGGTGAAGCTGAACATGAGCGTGCTTCCTAACAAACCTTGTAAGTAGGCGGAGCCATCGTCCGGCCGTTCTACCCTAGGATCTGCACCAACCCGAACAAACGCTTCATTCCAAACACCCGGATTGATGGGCGTGAATAACATACCAGCCTCGTTGTAGTTTGTGATGAGAGCCGCCGTGCCTGGTGGTTGCACGGGTGCTCCATCGAAGGTGATTTGGACCGTTCCCTGAGCGTGTAAGTTTGCGACCACGCCAAGGAATGCGGCAGCAAGGAGAGCAATGCTGGTTTTCATGGTTGTTTCAGGACAACTGCAATGTCTTCCCCGTCAAGCCCCGTGTCGCCGAGGTATTGCGACGCTAGCCAGTGACCCGCCAAGTCGGTCTGCACGACCGTATTGCCGTCGGCCAGGAAATAGAGCGACTGGCCATCGGGCGCGGTGGCCACCCCCGTGGCCAGGGGATAACCCAAGGAACTCAGGTCAATCACCAAGCCGCCCACCGCAGCACCTGCGAACCTTTCATAAGTTGGGCCTGATTTGTTTTTCAACCGAAGTCTGCGTGGTTAACAAAGCGTCTTCTATGCCGGTCGCGAAAACTCTTCCAAACGTCTTTTGGCTTTTTCGTCCCGGATTTTGTCACGGCCGAAGGCGCGGTAAGAGAAAGGCCGTTGTTACGCACGCCAAGCCCCGCGACGACTTCGGATAGGGTTCAACGCGCTGGGTAGCGTCTCCGCGATTCGCCCCGCGAAATTTTGTCGCGTTGGCTGGTTTCAAGAAACGCAACGAACTCCTCACCGCCGCCCGTCATACCACGGGTGACAATCCTCGCGGCTGCGCATGACCCGGCGCGGAGCGAAGGCCGCCTTGAGGAAGAATCCGAGCAGTTCGCGCTGGCGGTAGAGATGCAGCTTGCGGGCGGAGGTCAGCAAGGGATGTCGATGCAGAATCACAATGTGGCGCCCGGTGCGTTTGCCGACCGCGCGCAGCTTCAGACTCAAATCCAGTTCCTCCCCCGCGAAGAGTTCGTGACTGAAGCCACCGACTTCGCGGAACGCCGCCGCTTCCACAAAGATGAACGAACCGGCCATCAACCGGCGCAGGCGGCTGACGCGGTTCCAAAGCCCCGCGCCCAGCCGGCCCACCCATTTGTTCGTCTCCATGCGCACGGTTGAACCGCCGGCCAGGCAGTGTCCGCGAACAATCTCCGCCGCCACATCGTTGAACAACTCGCGCGACGGGTGGGAATCCGCATCCACAAAAACGAGCCAGTCGCCCGTCGCGGCGGCGGCGCCAGCATTGCGGGCCCGGGCGATTTGATTCACGGGCTCGAAGACGACTTGGGCTCCGGCCGCACGGGCGATTTCCGCCGTGCGGTCGGTGGAATTGTTGTCGCAGACGATGAGTTCCGTCTCCCAACCGCGTTCCGGAAAGACCGCCATCGCCCGGCTGACTTCCCGCAGGCTGTCCCCCAGCAGACGCTCCTCGTTGAAGGCGGGAATGACGATGGAAATTTTCATAACTGAACCGGGCCGCGGCTGTCCTCAGCCGCAGCGCGTCGCCGGGCGGGATGGTTCGCGCCGTTGTCGTAATCGGGGCGGCGGTGGCTGGGGTCAGCCGCGTGCCTCACGCCACCCGCGCCTCGCCCGTGCCTTTGACAACCTCGCCGATGATCCAAGCCTTGTGCTTGGTGGCGTTGATGGCGCGCAGCACGGCGTCGGCGTGGTCCGGCGCCACGATGGCCGTCATGCCGATGCCCATGTTGAAGACCTGATACAACTCGGCCTCCGGCACGCCGCCTTTGTCCACGATCATCTGGAAGATGGGCAGCACGTCCCACGAACCCTTGCGAATCACCACATCGCATTTGTCCGGCAGCACGCGCGGAATGTTGTCCACGAAGCCGCCGCCGGTAATGTGGGCCAGTCCGCGAATCACGCGGGTCGCGCCGGGATTGAACTTCTTCAACAGCGACTGCACGAGCGGACCGTAGCTGACGTGAACCTTGAGCAGTTCGTCGCCGAGGGTGTTGCCGAGTTCGGCCACGCGCGCGGCGGGCTTGAGTTTGAGCTTTTCAAAAAAGATTTTCCGCGCGAGTGAATAGCCATTCGTGTGCAGGCCGGACGAGGCAATGCCGATCACGGCGTCACCGCGTTTCACGTTTTTCCGGCCGTTCAGCATGCGGGACTTGTCCACCACACCCACGATGGTGCCGCTCACATCGTATTCGCCCTTCTGGTAGAAACCGGGCATCTGTGCCGTCTCGCCGCCGATGAGCGTGCATTTGTTTTCCGCGCAGGCCTTGGCAAAGCCCTTGATGACTTCGGTGAAGACGTGCGGCTCCAGCTTGCCGGTGCCGAGGTAGTCGAGGAAGAAGAGCGGCTCCGCGCCGAGCACGGCGATGTCGTCCACGCAATGATTCACCAGGTCCTGGCCGATGGTGTCGTGGCGGTCCATCGCGAAGGCAATCTTGAGCTTGGTGCCCACACCGTCCACGCTCGAAACCAGCACGGGCTCGCGGTATTTCTTCACGTCCAGCGCGAACAGGCCGCCGAAGCCGCCGACCTTGCCGAGCACTTCGCGGCGGTGCGTGGCGGCAAGCATTTGCGGGAGCGTGGCCTTCACCCGGTTGCCAAGATCAATGTCCACCCCGGCGGCGGCGTATGCCTTTTGTTTCATGCGGCGGGGAGTAAAACGACACCCCCGCCGACACGCCAGACGAAACTTCCGGGGAGACACGGTGTTTTTGGTTTTGCCATTGCCCGTCACGGCAATTGCCGTTAAATAGGCCCAACTGAATGCGCTGGCGTGTATTCTTCATAATCTCGGCCTGCGTAAACGCCGGTTTGTTTGCGGCGTGGCTTCATGCCCGCAAACCGGCCGCCCCGACGACGACGGCCACCGGGCCGGCCACCACCAACACCCAGTTCCGGACCCACGTCGTTGTCCGGCGGCAGTTCTTCAGTTGGAATGAAATCGAATCCACCGATTATTCCACCTACATCGCCAACTTGCGGGACATCGGCTGCCCGGAGCAGACCATTCGCGACATCATCATCGCCGACGTCAACGCGCTCTTCGCCAAGAAACGCGAGCAGGAGCTGCGCACCGCCGGACAGCAATGGTGGCGCACGACGCTCGCGCCGGAAGTGCTGCGCAAACTGCGGGCGCTCGACGATGAACGGCGCGCGTTGCTGACCAAACTGCTCGGCGCAGGCTGGGATCCAAACGCCGCCACCACCGTCAAAAAGCTGACGCCGCTGCCGCTGGATGGGCCGGTGCTGGGCATGCTCCCGGATGATGTCAAAGCCCGGATCAACGAAGTGGTGGCTGCCTCACAACAACGCATGGCCGATTTGGTCGCCCAGGCAGCCGCCGAAGGCCGCCAACCCAGCGGAGCCGAAATGGCGGCGGTGCGCGAACAGACCCGGACCGAACTGCAAAAGATTCTGACGCCCCCACAACTCGAAGAATTTCTGCTGCGCTTCTCGCAAAACGCCATCGACCTGCGCACCGAACTGGGGGGCCTGGGTTATTTCAAGGCGACGCCCGAGGAATTTCGCGCCTTGTTCCGGGCGCGCGACCCGTTCGACGAAAAGATCGCCGCGCTGCAAGGCAGCACCGATCCGAACGACCTCCGCCAACTGCGATCCCTGGAGCAGCAACGCGAAAACGCCATTCGTCAGGCCCTCGGGTCGAAGCGTTATGAGCTCTACCGGCAGTTGCATGACTCCACGTATCGCTCGGCCTACGCGCAGGCCGCCGCCGCGGGAGTGCCCGGCGCGGTTGGCACGCTCTACCAACTCAATCAGGCCACCCAGGCGGAACTCGACCGCATCAAGGCCAATTCAAACCTGACGCCGGAACAACTCGCCGTCGAATCCAAGCGGGTCGAACTGGAGCAGGCTGAAGCGTCCACCGCCGCCGTCGGTCAGGACATCCCCCCCGATCCGGATGCACCGCCCGAGCCTCCGCCACCGCCGCAGAATCGCACGCACATCATCCGTTCGGGCGAGACACTGGGCGCGCTTTCGACGGCTTATGGTGTGCCGGTGAACATGATTCTCGACGCCAATCCGGGCCTCCAGTTCAACAACCTGAGGGTGGGTCAAAGCATCATCATTCCGCCGGCCCCGACGCGATAATCGAACCCCGACCGGTCCGCCAACGACGCCGGCAAAAGCGGTCCGGGCGGCGCGAAGAAATTTTCCCGTTTCACTGGATTTTGCCCGGACCGCGAAGCATCTTGAGCGCAGATATGAAGCTCATTCTATCGACCCACAACATCAAACTTACCGAGGGTATCACGCAACACATCCTGGACCGCATTGACAAGCTCGATCACTACGATCGCTGGGCGGTGGACGCGCGTGTCATTGTTGAGCACGACAAAACCCGCACGCCGGAACGGCAGTTCTGCTGCAGCATCCGCCTGGGCGTGCGCGGTCCGGATTTGTTTGCCGAAGATCATGATGCCGACCTCTACGCGGCCATCGACAAGGTCACCAAAAAGATTGAGCAGCAGATCCGCAAACGCCACAGCAAGCACAAGGCCGCCAAGCACAAGGACGCGGCCAAGTTGAAACGCACCCGTCAACAGTCCTGACCCACCCCGATCATCGAGCGATTGCCAATGCTGCTCCGCGCCCGCTTCGTGGTTCCGGTTTCGCAGCCGCCCATCGAAAACGGCGCCGTGCTGGTTTCGGGCTCGCGCATCAAGGCGGTGGGATCCTGGCGCGATTTGCAGCGGGTCGCGCGCAACCGGGCGACGGATCTGGGCGACGTGGCCCTCCTGCCGGGATTGATCAATGCACATTGCCATCTGGATTACACGCAGATGGCCGGCTGTTTCGAGCCGCCGCGCCGGTTTACGGATTGGATCAAGCTGATCACCGCGGAAAAGGGCCAGTGGAGCGACGCTGATTTCAAGGCGTCCTGGCTGGCCGGAGCCCGCATGCTGGTCCGGACCGGCACCACCACCGTGGGCGACGTGGAAGCCCTGCCCAATCTGTTGCCCGAGGTCTGGGACGCGACGCCGCTGCGCGTTTTTTCGTTCCTGGAAATGACCGGCATCCGGAGCCGCCGGCAGCCGCGTGCGGTTCTCGACGAAGCGCTGGCCCACGCCCGAAGGTTGAAGCATCACCGCTCCCGCGCCTGGCTTTCGCCGCATGCCCCCTACTCCACGCTGCCGGAATTGTTGAGCCTCGCGAGCCGCACCACGCGCCGCCGGCGCTGGCGCATGACCACGCACGTGGCCGAATCGGATCAGGAGTTCGAGATGTTTCTGCACGCACAGGGCGAGATGCACGACTGGCTCCAACGCAACGAACGAAACAACGCCGACTGCGGTTTGGGCTCGCCGGTTCGGCACCTGGAACGGTGTGGTGCGCTGACCTCTGCGCTGCTGGCCATTCACGTGAACTATCTGGCGCCGGGCGATGCGGAACTGCTCGGCAAGCGTGGCGTCCATGTGATTCATTGTCCCCGGAGCCACGCGTATTTTCGGCATCAAGCCTTTCCCTTCGAGGCGCTCTCCGCCGCCGGCGTCAACCTGTCACTGGCCACCGACAGCCTGGCCAGCGTCACGCTGGTGCGGCGGCAAACCGCGGAGCTGAATCTGTTTGAGGAAATGCGGGAATTCGCACGCCGCTTTGGCTCCGTCCCGGCCGAAACGATCCTGCGCATGGTGACGTTGAATCCCGCCCGGGCGCTTGGGTGCGCGGGCAAGCTGGGCGAGTTGCGGTCCGGCGCCCAGGCCGATCTCATCGCCGTGCCCGTGGCATCGGGCCACGGTGATCCCTGCGACGCCATCGTCCAGCACACCGGCCCCGTCAGCGCCAGCCTGATTGACGGCGCGTGGGCCCTGCCGCCCGGGCGCTAACCTTGTCGCCTTCATGGATTAACCGGGTCCGAACGCAAACCGCCGGTTCGGGGGGTTATATCTTGCGTTACGTTTGGGCTACTTCTACGATGCGTCCTGCTTAGGCACATTCATGCTGGCGCAAGTTAAAACCCTGTTTTCCAACGACATTGGCATAGACTTGGGAACCGCAAACTCCCTCGTTTACGTTCGTGATCGGGGCATCGTATTGCGCGAACCTTCCGTGGTGGCGATCCAAGCGGGCACAACCAACGTCCTCGCCGTGGGCGAGGAGGCCAAACGTATGCTCGGTCGCACCCCTGGCAACATCGTTGCCATCCGTCCCATGAAGGACGGCGTGATCGCGGATTTCGAGATCACCGAAGCCATGCTGCGGCATTTCATTCAGAAGGTTCATCATCGCAAATTGATCGCGCCCCGGGTCGTTGTGGCTGTCCCGTCGGGCATCACGGAAGTTGAAAAACGGGCCGTCAAGGACTCGGCCACCCACGCCGGGGCACGGGAAGTGTATTTGATTGAACAGCCGATGGCTTCGGCCATTGGAGTGGGACTGCCCGTCCATGAACCGGCGGGCAACATGATCGTGGATATTGGCGGCGGCACGTGTGAGATTGCCATCATCTCACTGGCCGGCATCGTCTTCAGCCGCAGCCTGCGGGTCGGCGGGGACGAGTTTGACGACACTATCGTTGCGCACATGAAGCGCGCCTACAACCTGATGATTGGCGAACGCACCGCGGAGGAGATCAAGATCAAGATTGGATCGGCCTTCCCGCTGGAGCAGGAATTGACCCTCGAAGTAAAAGGACGCGACCTCAGCGCAGGACTGCCCAAAACGATCACCATCCGCTCGGAGGAGATTCGTGAGGCCCTGCAGGAGCCGCTTTCCCAAATTCTCGAATCCATCCGCATCACCTTGGAACGCTGCCCGCCAGAACTGTCCGCGGACTTGATTGACCGCGGCATTGTGATGGCCGGCGGCGGTGCGCTGCTGCGCGGCATTGACCGTCTGGTGGCGCAGGAAACCGGACTGCCTGTCCACACCGCTGACGATCCGCTCAGCGCCGTGTGCGAAGGCACCGGCCGGGTGCTGCAAGAACTGCAATTCCTCAAACGAGTCGCGAACTCGTAAGCTCCCCGCGTTTTCCGTCATCGCTCGTGACGCCGGATGCACCGGCCGTTCCGACGAGAACGGATGTTTAGAAAGAAGCGATACATTGCGCTGGCCCTGGTGGCCGTTGTGACGCTGGTTTTATTGAACCTGCCCGCCAACACGGCCGCGCGCCTGCGTCTGGCCATCGGCAGCCAGTTTCTTCCCCTCTTCGGCCTGGCCAATGCGTCGCAGGATGCCGCCGGCGCGGTGGCGGATTTTGCCCTCTCCAAGCGCGAACTCATCCGCCAAAACAACCTGCTCCGGCAGGAGAACGCCCAGCTCAAACTCGCCGCCACCCAGGCCGAGGAACAAATCCGCGAGAACGCGCGCCTTTCCCAATTGATCGGCTGGCAGCAACAGGTGCCCTGGCGCATGAAGCTCGGCCGCGTCGTCCTGCGTGATCCCGCCAACTGGTGGCGCACGGTGCAGATCGATCTCGGCAGCCGCGACGGCATCAAACCCAACATGCCGGTGCTGACCATGCAGGGGCTCGTGGGGCGCGTCGCCGCCGTGGGCCTGACCCGTTCGCAGGTGGTGCTGATTGGCGATCCCACCTGCCGGGTGGCCGCGCTGGTGGAAAATGAAACGCGCGATTCCGGCGTGCTCGGCAACGCAGCCCCCCTGGAGCGCGAGTTGATTGACATCAATTACCTGCCCTCCCACTCCACGGTCAAACCGGGCCAAACCGTCGTCACCAGTGATTTGGGCGGCACTTTTCCGCGCGGCATCACCATCGGCAAGATCGTTGATGTGCGCCAGGTCGAATACGGTCTGGCAACCACCGCGCGCATCAAGCTCGCCGCAGCCCTTGGGTCGTTGGAGGAAGTCTGGGTGCTCACCCAATGGACACGATGATCGCCCTGAACTCCATCATCATCTTTGGCGCGGCCTTCCTGGTGGTCTTTCTGGAGGCGGCAGTGAACGGCGTTTTCCGCGTGCAGCTCGATCTGCTGCCCGCGTTGATGGTCTATGCCAGCCTCACCGCCGGGCCGGCCACGGTCGGCGCCCTCGCACTGTGCGGCGGACTCTGGTTCGATTCGCTCTCGGCCAACCCGCTGGGCATTTCTGTGCTGCCGCTGCTGTTGATTGGGTGGCTCATTCTGCAACGCCGCGACCTGATTCTGCACAGCCAGGTGTTCGCCCAGTTGGTGCTCGGACTGGGTGCCAGTTTGGTCGCCCCGGCCCTCGCCCTGGCGTTCATGCTGAGCACGGGCAAAGCGCCGCTCATCGGCTGGGGCACGGTTTGGCAGCTTGCGCTCATGACGGTGGTGGGCGGCATCGCAACGCCAGTTTTGTTCAAACTCTTCGGCCTGGTGACCCACGCATTTGAATATCGCGAGGCCGCCTCGCCGAGCTTCCGGCCTGACCGGGAAATCCGACGCGGCCGCAACTGAACCATGTTGATTTTCGACCAGCTCAAACGCGAAGACCCGCCGCTGCGGTTGCTGTCGCTCGTTGTGCTGGCGGGGTTGCTGTTGCTGGCCGCGGGCCTGTGGTGGATTCAGATCGTTCATAGCGACGACTATCAATCGCATCTGGAAACCCAGTCCTACCGCAGCATCCGCGTGCCGGCGACGCGCGGGCGCATTCTGGACCGCAATGGAGTCGAGCTTGCCGGCAACCGGCCCAGCTATAACGTGAGCCTTTATCTGGAGGAATTGCGCAAGCCGCTGGACGACGAATTCTCGCGCGAGTTCACGGCGTTCCGCGCCGGGCTGAAGGCACAACGGGCCGCCCGGGAAAAGGAACTTGGCCGCAAACTCACGCGCACCGAGGCCCGCCAATTTGGCTACTCGATTGAAACGCGGGAGCAGATCCGCCAGCGCGCCTACTACGTGGCTGCCAGCAACATCGTGGCGCAAATCTCAGCATCGTTGGGCACGCCGCTGGCCCTGGATCAGGCCAAATTCACCCGGCATTACCTGACGGCGCGTTATCAACCCTACCCCGTGCTGGAGGGGTTGAATCCGGTCCAGATCGCGCGCTTTGAAGAACGTTTTGGCGGCATGCCGGGCGTGGATTTGGACATGCAAAGTCTCCGCGTCTATCCATCCAACACGCTGGCCGCACATGTGCTGGGTTACGTCCGGCCGGACAAGGAATCCCGCGAAGGTGAGGAGGCGTATTATTCCTACCGGCTGCCTGATTATCGCGGACTCATCGGCATCGAGGGCGGTTTTGACAAGGCCTTGCGCGGCCACGCCGGCGGGAAATCCGTGCTCGTCAACAACAGGGGTTTCAAGCAGAGCGAGAATGTCTGGCAACCCGCCGTGCCGGGACAAAATGTCGTGCTGACCCTGGACGTGCGGCTGCAACAGGCCGCCGAGCTGGCGCTGCGCAAAGGCCCCGAAGGCGCCAACACGCGCGGCGCCATCGTGGTCATGGACGTGCGCAACGGTGACCTCCTCGCCCTCGCCTCGTCCCCCACGTTCAACCCGAATTATTACCTCCAAGGTTTCCCGCCGAACGAATGGGCCCGGCAGCAGGATCCGATTCTGCGACCGGAATTCAACCGGGCCACGCAGGAAAACTATCAACCGGGTTCCATTTTCAAATCCGTGGTGGGCATGGCGGCCCTCGAAAACGGCTTCAATCCCGAAACCGTTTATCAAGTTCAGCCCGATCCTGCCAATCCCGGCAAGGGCTGCATTTTCGTCAACGGCCTCAAGAAGCGGGACACGGCCCCGCCGGGATTTTACAACTTCCGCCGCGCCTTCAAGAAATCGAGCAACAGCTACTTCATTGAACTGGGGCTGCTGCCGGGTGTCCTGCCCCGCATCGTGCAGCTCGGCGAAAAATTGCATCTGGGGGAAAGCTCCGGTCTGCCGACCCGGCAGGAAACGAGCGGCATTTTTCCGTCCATGGACAGCATTCGTTCCGGCTGGATCGCCGGTGACACCGCGAATTTGAGCATTGGTCAGGCGCGCATCGATGTGACGCCCTTGCAGATTGCGGTAATGATTTCGGCGATTGCCAACAACGGCACGGTTTTCTGGCCGCGGCTCGTCCAACGCCTGGAACCGCAGGATCCGCTTTCGTCCGACGGCCCGACGCAGTTTCCCGCCGGGCGCGTGCGCGATACGCTGGACGTCAGCGCCCACACGTTGCAGGTGCTGCATCAAGCGATGCTGGCCGACGTGGAGGATGGCGACAGTTCCCCGGGCGGCGCCGGCACCGGCACCGCTGCGGCCGTGCCCGGCCTGCGCATTGGCGGCAAGACCGGCACGGCACAGGTCTGGGATGCGCACAACAAACTGGACCACTACAACACATGGTTCGCGTCCTACGCACCGTGGGAAAATCCGCGTTACGCCGTGGTGGTCATGGTCGTCACCCCGCCGCATGAAGGCTCGGGCGGCGGCACCTGCGCGCCGCTGGCGCATGATGTTTACGAAGTCATCCAACAAATCGAAGCGCAGCCCGCGCCCCTGGCCCGAGCCAATTGATCCACCATGTTCGAACCCACGCTCAACGAATCCCCGCCGCGGCCCGACCGCCTGTTGCTGGCCAGCATGCTGGGCCTGATGTTTTTCGGCGTGGTCTTTGTTTACAGCGCGAGCATGGTGGACGAGCCCGTTGGCCTGTGGCAGCAATATCAGGAATCATCCTTCCGCGAATTCTGCCGGTGGCTGCTCGGCGAACTCTTTTTCCGGCAGATCATCTGGTATGTCCTCGGACTGGGGGCCGCCACCGTGGTGTGCCTGGTGGATTACCGTTCCCTGGCACGCTGGGCGATGCTCGCCTACTGGGGCAGCATCGGTTTGCTCGCGGCGGTTTTGCTGCCGTTCATCGGTTCGGTCCGCTTTGGCGCCCGACGTTGGATCAATCTGGGTTTCTTTCAATTTCAGCCGTCGGAATTTGCCAAGCTGGCGTTCATTCTGGCGATGGCGCACTTCCTGAGCCGTCCAGCGGATGAATTGCGCAAGCCCAACATGTTCTGGAAAGCGGCCGGCTTGCTGGCCCTGCCGTTCCTGCTGGTGATGAAGGAGCCGGACCTGGGTTCGGCGCTGGTGCTGGTGCCCGTCTGGGCGGCGACGTTGCTGGTCTCCGGCGTGCCGCATCGCTTCCTCGTGCGCTTGACAGCGGTCGTGAGCATCGCAGCGGCGCTATTCCTTGTGGACGTGTTGTTCGCACCACCCGGCTGGCAGATCAAGCTTCAGGATTATCAGCGCCGACGCCTGCTGGTCTATTTTGACCGCGATTACACCTCACTCGCACCGCCCGGCGCGAGCAAGGCGCAACTTGAGAAGCTGGAGGATCAGCAAAGGCAGGACAGCTACAACGTGCGCCAGGCGCTCATCAGCGTTGGTTCCGGTGGTGTCACCGGGAAAGGCTGGCGCCAGGGAACGCAGAACGCCCTCGGCTATCTGCCGCGGGCCGTGGCGCACAATGATTTCATCTTCTCCGTCATCGCGGAGGAGAGTGGATTCGTGGGGAGCATCATTGTCCTCACACTTTACGGCGTGGTGCTGTTTGTCGGCATCCGCATTGCCAGCCAGGCGCGCGATCGCCTGGGCAGATTGGTGGCTGTGGGCGTGGTTGCCCTGCTTTTCAGCCACGTGTTCATCAATATTGGGATGAACATTCGTTTGATGCCCGTGACGGGCGTGCCACTGCCGCTGTTAAGTTACGGCGGATCCTCAGTGCTCGTCTCGTTGATCGCCATGGGCCTTTTGCACAGTGTGCACATCTACAGAAGAACCTATTAGTTATGAGTGAACGATTCGGAAGACGACGGCGCGGCATGCGCTTCCGCCCCAGCGGCGGACTTGGTCAAATCTCCAAAAAGGAAGAACGCGAGGCGAACCTCGCCCGCGCAGAAGTCGTGGGGGGAGAACAATCCACCGAGCGGCTCTTTGAACAACGCCACAAACACGAAATCGAACGGTCGGAGAATATCGCCGCCGGACTGCCGCCCAGCGGCCAGCCGGTGGCGGAACCCGCTCCCGCCGGCGCCGCGCCCGAAGTGAAATCTCCGCCGCCCGCCGCACCAGAGAAGCCCTTCAAACCCGTGCCCGTGCCGGAACCCGACAAACCGCTGGTGAACCGCATCGCGGACAGCGTCACCAACCTCGTAAAGAAGGTGAAGGGGTTGATTCGGCCCGAGAAGAAGACACACAAGGAAGTGGTCATCAACGCCGAGACGCTCGAAACCCGCGTGGCGGTGCTCGAAGAAGGCAAGCTCGAGGAGTTCAACATTGAACGCACCACCGAAGAACGGCTGGTTGGCAGCATCTTCAAGGGTCGCGTGCGCAATCTCGAGGACGGCCTCAAGGCCATGTTTGTCGATATCGGTTTCGAGAAGAACGCCTTCCTGCACTACTGGGACATCGTCCCCAACCAGTTCGACAGTGGCGTGGAAATCGTCGAACGCGAGGGGCGCAAGCGCGACAAGCCCAAGATCACGCAGAAGGACGTGCCGCGGCTGTATCCGCCCGGCAGCGACATCATCGTGCAGGTGACGAAAGGCCCGATCGGCACCAAGGGCCCCCGCGTCACCACCAACGTGGTCCTGCCCGGCCGGTATCTCGTGCTGCTGCCCAACTCGGACCAGAGCGGCATCTCGCGCAAAATTGAAAACCAGCAGGAGCGCCAGCGCTTGAAAAAAATCCTGCGCGAACTGGACATCCCCGAAGGCATGGGCGTCATCATGCGCACCGTGGGCGAGGGCCAGCAAAAGCGCTACTTCGTGCGCGACCTTGCGTTGTTGCTTGAGGAATGGCGCATGATTCAGGATCGCATCAAAAACCAGCCCATGGCCACGTGTGTGTTCCAGGAGCCCGATCTGATTGATCGCACCGTGCGCGACTTCCTCACCGAAGACGTTGAGCGCATTGTGGTCGATCACCCCAAGGCCTTCGACCGGATGCGCGAGATGATTTCCAAAATCTCCAGGCGCTCGGCCGACAAGATCAAACTCTACAACGAGCCCCAGCCGGTGTTTGACCGCTTCGGCATCACCAAACAACTGGAAAACGCCTTTTCCCGCACCGTGCACTTGAAGAGCGGCGCCTATATCGTGGTGGACGAAACGGAGGCGCTGGTCGCCATCGACGTCAACACGGGCCGCGCCAAAGGCAGCAAGGATCAGGACCAGGCCATCTTCAAGGTGAACCTCGAAGCCGCCGACGAAATCTGCCGCCAGCTGCGTCTGCGCAACATGGGCGGCCTCATCGTGCTGGATTTCATCGACATGAAGTCGCGCAAGGACCAGCAGCAGGTTTACAACCGGGTGAAGGATCAGTTGCGCCGCGACAAGGCCAAAACGCACATTCTGCCCATCTCCCAGCTCGGCCTGATGGAAATGACGCGCCAGCGCCACAGCGAAAGCGTGCACCAGGCCGTTTACGACGACTGTCCGTATTGCAAGGGGCGCGGCAAGGTGAAGAGCTCGCTGACCATGAGCGTGGAGATTCAGCGCAAGCTGGTGGAAATCCTCAAGAAACGCGGCCGCGATGAAAGCGACTTCCAATTGCGCATCGTCGTCAATCCGACGGTGCTGGAACGCCTGCGCAAGGAGGACGAGAAGCACCTGATCGAACTGGAGAAACGCTACTTCGGCAAGTTGTCGTTCCGGGCGGAGCCCACTCTACACGCTGAACAGTTCAAGATTGTGAACGTCATCACCAACGAAGAACTGGCCAGCGTGGGCAGCTGAACAGCTTCCCCAAAGCACAAGCGCCCGGCGGATTCCGCCGGGCGCTTCGTTCTAAACGTCTTTACGAAAGGAGGCTAATCGACCTGTTTGATGACGACGAACCATGCGGTCGCATTCGCCGCGTTGCCGCCGGTCACCAGACTCTTCCCCTTCTTGATTTCCTGGGTGATTTTTCCAACCGGCTGCCCCTTCCCGATCAACGTGACTTCAACCCTTCCGCGGTCGAGCCGCTTGACCTCGATCGTGCAGTCGCGGCTCATTTGCACGGGGGTGACTTCACTGGCGGAAAGGGTGAAATGCTTCCGGTTCACCTCAAAGTAGTTCGTGTATTTGAACGGCAGGCACGCCAATTTTCGGGCGATTTCTTCGCCCACCGGTTTCAAATTCGGATCCGGCGATTTGGGAACGTTGGTGCCCCACACAAGCACGGCCTCCAGCTTCATGTCGTCGGCGCGTGCCGCTGCCGGCATCAGGCCGGTTACCAAAACCGCCAGCCACAGGGCCGCGCCGCACTTCAGCACTGAATTTGTGATGGTCATTGACTATTTAAGGCTAGTTCGGTCCGCTCCGTTGGCAACGACTTTTTCCGCCGGGAAATTGAACCACACAAACGTCGTGCCGCTGGAGGAATCTTGAAAAGTGATGGCGTCCGCATCTACCGCGGCCGTGACCAATCCATTGCCGGCGCTGGAGTTGTTCATCGCCTCCCACGCGATCAATCCCACCGTCAGCACAGCCGCCACGGCTCCCAAGGACTTGATCCACCGGTTGAACACCCGCCAGCCGGAGAAGGCGGGCGCGGGTGCGGGCTGATCACATTCCAGCTTCGCGATCTCGCGGCTGATCTTGCTCCAGTAGAATTCGCGCGTCTCAGGCACGGCCACCCCCTGCTCGGCGCCCCGCAACGCACGACGCGTGTTCTTCAATTCAACCTGCAACGCCGTCGCCTCGGCATCCGCGGCGATCCAGGCAGCCACTTCACGCGCCTCGGCTTCCGGCAGTTCTCCGTCGAGAAACGCCTGAATCTTGAGCTGTCTTTCAAATTCCATCATGGCGCACCTTTCTCCTTGAGATCCGCGAGCAACGTCGCCAGCCGGCGGCGCGCGTAGAACAGCCGGGACATGATGGTGCCAATGGAGCACCCCATGACCTTGGCGATTTGCTTGTATTCCATCTCTTCAAATTCGTGCAGGACCAGCACGGTCCGATGTTCATGCGACAACTGCGCCATCGCGCGGTCAATCCGGGCCCGGAGTTCGCCCCGCTCCAATCGCTCGGTCGGATTGAAGGCGATGGGCGGCATCTGCCGCTCGACTCCGCCGGATTCCTCGTCCATTTCCTCGATCGAATCCGTCCGCTGTCGCTTCTGCCGACGGATCTGATCCAAACACAGGTTGATGACAATCCGCGTCATCCACGTGGCGAAGCTGGATTCACCCTGAAACTGCGCCAGCCGCTGCCACGCCTTGACCCATGCTTCTTGAGAAAGATCCAACGCTTCTTCCTCGTTCCGCATCATGCTGTAAGCCCGGGCGTAAATCTTGTCCCGATGCCGTGCGACCAGTTCCTCGAAGGCCAGCATGTCGCCCTTTTGCGCCTTCGCCACCAAAGCCTTGTCGTCTGCGGACGCATATTGGCTTGCGGTCGTCATCGGGTTGGACGCAACAGGTTGTGGCACTATTCAGACGGACTACAGCCGGCCCTTGGTGCTGGGAATGCGGCCGGCAATCCGCGGATCTCGTTGGCACGCAAAGTCAACCGCCTTGGCAAAGGCCTTGAACAGGACTTCAACGATGTGGTGGGGTTCGTCCCCGTAAAGAAGTTCCAGATGCAGGTTGCAACGCGCTTCGTTGGCAAAGCCCTGAAAAAATTCCCGCGCCAGACCAAAACGAAAGGCGCTCGACATGTCCTGCATGCGGTCGGCGGAGGAAACGGCACGCTGGGCGAAGCGGTCCAAGCCACGCCAGACCAGATAGGGTCGGCCGCTAAAATCGATGACACACCGTGCGAGACATTCGTCCATCGGCACATGCGCCTCACCGGTAAACGGGTTGCGCGGGTCGAATCCCGTTCCGTAGCGCCGGATGCCGCGCTTGTCGCCGAGCGCTTGGGCAAAGGCCTGGCCAAGCGCGATGCCGCAATCCTCCACCGTGTGGTGGGCATCCACATCCAGATCCCCCCGACAACTGAGCTTCAAATCCATGACCGCATGCTTCGCGAACAAGGTGAGCATGTGGTCTAAAAACGGAATGCCGGTGGCAATGGCCGAAGAGCCCTTGCCATCCACATTGAGCGCCACTTGGATTTGGGTTTCGCCCGTAACCCGGCTGATTTTCGCTCGCCTTGCCTTCATGCGCCGGAATTAAACCAAAGCGCCCGGACAAAAACCAAGCTCAATGCGGCGGTGTGGCCAGGCTGCCCTGTGCGGCGCCGGCTTTGGCACGGACTTCCTTGATGCGGTCGTCCAAGGCTTCCGGTTGCGGCGAATACGCCTTGGCTTCCTCAAAGCGGTGGATGGCCTCGGCATAGTTCCCGGCTTGAAATTCAAGCTCCGCCAGATAGACAAGGATGCGCCCCTTGCCGTTTTTGTCGGGTTCTTTTTGCCTGGCTTCGACTTCGTCCCAACGGCGCAACGCCAGATGCCAGAGGTTTCGGGCGCGGTCCGGCTGGTGGTAGAACATGGCGTAAAGCCGGCCCAATTCGAAAAGGATTTCGTAGCTGTTCGGATTGGCACGCAACCCATCACGCAGAAAGTTGACGGCCTGATTCGTTTCGTGCAGGCGGTCGGCCAGCCAATACGCCGTGACGGTGTAAGTTTCAATCCGCTGCGGGTCCAGTTCCGCCGACAGCTTCAACCACGGCAAAATCTCCCGTTCCCGCCCGCCCGCCAGATGCGTATGCTTCGTAACCATGAAGTGGCGGCCTTCGGCTTCGATCCAGTCGTGGGGATCCCCCAGGAAACTGGCATCGTGATGCTCGTCCTCGTCGTGGTCGTCATGGGCCTCCGCGTCGTGCTCATGAGCGTTTCCGGCCGATTCAGTTGCCACCTTGCCGCCCCCCCTTCCCTCTTCGTCCGCATATTCCTTTTTGGCCGCGGCCTGATCGAAAATTGAAGGATACAGCCCGCTGTGCATGTAAACGTCCGCCTGGACCACCATCTGATTGGCGAACATGCGTCGCCCTTCGCCGAAAAAGATTTTGAAGACGTTGTCGCCGTCGCGGCTGTTGTTCCCGCGCTGCAAGCGCACCTGCAGCCACGGCGCCAGGCTGAACGCCGTCGTCAGCAGAAGAATGACGAGTAAAATGTATTTTCTCATCCGAGCGTCAACGTTTTGCGCCGGAACACCAGCCAGGCGGCAAGCAACAACGCCGCCGTGTAGGCCCCCCAATACACGGTGGCCACGCCAACGGCCGACCACGGAATCAACGGCTGATCGAATAAAATCAGATCCCGGAACTTGAAGGCCCATTCCACGTGAGGAATCAAAAAATACAACGCCGAAAGAATCGACTGCGACGGCTCGGTCATGCGCAACGCAACTTTGTGCAGGTGCTCGCCCAGCGTCAAAATGCCGCCGACGATGATGAACATGATGGTGACGTTGACGGACGGAGCGCTGAACACCAGCGAGCCAAGCAGGGACATGCCAATCACCACCCCGAGCATCATCCAATGCAGCCAGGCCGCCTGCACATACTGCAACCAGGGCCAATGGTGTTCCCGTGCCCCGGTCACCACGCCGAAGAAAATGTAAAAGAGCACAATGGTGAATCCCGCCACCAGCCAGCAGCCAAAGAATTTGCCCAAGACAACCTGCAGGCGCGTCACGGGTTTGGCCAGCAGGGGAAAAATGGTGCGGCTTTCACGCTCCGCCGGAATTTGCCGGGCCGAGGTCGTCAGGGCGATGACCAGGGTGGCAACCCAGATCAGCAGGAGACATATCTCCTTCAAGTAGCCCACGATCTTGTCGTCGTTGAAAAACGTGGTGCTGCCCGTCAGGAGCGTCAACAGGGCCGTCAACACAAACAGGACGTAGAAGTCCTTCCGACGATACATTTCCTTGATGACGACACCAGCAAGTGCCAGAACAGTATTCATAGGGCAGGAGAAAAACCATCAACCACGGATGGACACGGATGAACACAGATGCCCCTCACCCCATCCCTCTCCCCATCCGATGGGGAGAGGATGCCCGAAGGGCGGGTGAGGGGTTTCTTATCCGTGTTCATCCGTGTCCATTCGTGGTTAAAACTCAACCTTCATAACCGACGATCTTCAGGAAAATCTTTTCCAGATCGCACTGATGTTGTTTTACCAGTTCATCCACGCGGCCTTCGACCTTAAGTTCGCCCTGGTTCACAATCGCCACGCGGTCACACACGGTTTCCACTTCTCCGAGTTCGTGCGAGGAGAAGAACACCGTTTTGCCATCGTCCTTCAGGCGTTGAATGATCTGGCGCACCTTCATGCGGCCAAGCGGATCGAGGCCGCTGGTGGGTTCATCGAGGATCAGCAAATCCGGATTGTTGATCAGCGCCTGCGCTAGTCCCACGCGCTGCTGCATGCCTTTGGAATAGGATTTAAGCGGACGCTTCCGCGCGTGCTCCAGTTCAACGAGCTTGATCAATCGATCAATCCGCTGCTCCGCCTCTGAGGATGGTATCCCGAAGATTTTAGCGTAAAACCGAAGAATCTCTTCGGCCGAAAGGAATTTATAGTAGTAGGTCAGCTCCGGCAGGTAGCCAATCCGTTGCCGGGCGATCGGCTGACGCACATCCACCCCAAACAGGTAGGCCGCCCCGCTGGTCGGCTGCACAAATCCCAACAGGACGTTCATGGTTGTGGTCTTGCCCGCACCGTTGGGACCGAGGAAGCCAAAAACCTCCCCGGCACGAACGGTCAAATCCAGCCCATGCAGGGCGACCTTGGGCCCCTGGCCGCGCTGGCGCACGGGGTATTCTACGCGCAACCGGTCAGTTTTAAGGATGGCGTCCATTTGCGTAACAGAGTGTTATGCAGAAACATTGTCAACGACGAGTGGAAAAAATCCACGACTAACGACACTCGAAGCCGCCAGACATTCAAAATTGGAAATATTGCCATGCAGAGCAATCACCCAGCTACCCGCCAAGCCAATCAAACCAATTTTTCCAACTCCAACCTCATCACAAAGAAAAGGGCCCGCATTTGCGGGCCCGTGTTCAAACATGACAGATGTTTTAATTAATCTCATGCCCGTTAACCGTGCATGTTGGAGCCGACTGAATATCGGTTACCCCGTAGGTGCCGCTGGCGGGGCATTTGACTCCGGCAGCATCAAACGTGAGCGGGTCAACGGACCGCCCGAGATATGGAGCCACATCAGCCTCAGTCACCGCATCCGCTCCGGATTTGTTATGCTCCAGCGCCCAGCGTTGCACGCCATTGTCAATCTGGCGCAGATTGCCCAGACAGGTCTTGGTTTGTGATTGCGTCCGGGCACGAATGAAATTGGGAATGGCAATGGCAGCCAAAAGGCCGATGATCGCCACCACAATCATAATTTCAACGAGGGTAAAGGCTCGTCGTTTGCAATGTTTTGCCCTCATAGCTTTTATTAGCCTCAACTGAATGGCGCTCATCACTTCAAATCGTTTGCAACTTGTCGAGAAGAGCACAACTACACGTTAAGAAAAAAGGGCTTGGCGAACGCCAAGCCCTTCACGTTTCAAGCTAATCGCCCAATCAGCAATTCTCCTTAAGGGAGAATGTGCGGATCGCCAATAGAGCAGGTGGGCTTGGTCGAAGCATCGGTAACCGCGTAGGTCCCGGAAGCCGGGCATTTGACACCTGCGTCAGCAAAAGTCGCAGCGGCAACGGTGCGGCCCAAATAGGGAGCCACGTTAGCCTCGGTAACCGGGCCGTTGGCAGCCACGTTGTTTTCCAGCGCGTATTGCTGAATAGCGCCGTCGATCTGGCGGAGGTTATTGATGCAGGCCTTCGTTTGCGAGGTAGCGCGGGCCTTGATGAAGTTCGGGATCGCAATGGCGGCCAAGAGGCCGATGATGGCGACCACGATCATGATTTCAACGAGCGTAAAGCCCGACTTACGGGAGGTATTGATCTTCATAACTGACTTTGCCTTTCTGTCGTTTCCGCGGCGTGGACAGTGCAGCAGGCGGGTTATTTATTAGAACGGTTCCGTCCACTCATTGCCTGCTGCAACCGCGATGGACATGACACTAGCAATGCTAATGCCAAGGGTGAAAACCGTCAATTTTGCGACGGCAAACCACCAAAAAGTGTCAACACCGGTTGTTTTGACAAGTTTCGCCGCCGAATTGGAGCCGCACAAACTTTAAACGTGCCCCAAATTCTTCTCAGGCGCGAGGACGGCTGCCTAAAACCGGGACAATTTGACCGGCTTGGTGATGACGATGGTCTGGGCGCGAGCAGAAAACTCGAACCACCGCATTTTATAGCACCCCACTTGTTCCACCCAAGCCGGCTCAGTATGGTGGCGCATGCGATTTCAGCAAACCTCTCGCGTTTACGTCGCGGGGCACCGAGGCTTGGTTGGCAGCGCCATCTGGCGCGAACTTGAACGTCAAGGATTTACACATTTGATTGGCCGCACGCATGCTGAGCTGGATTTGCTGGACGCGACGGCCGTCAACGAGTTTTACCACGAATTTCGACCTGAGTATGTCTTCGTCGCCGCCGCCAAGGTGGGTGGCATTTTGGCCAACCATAATCATCCTGCGCAGTTTCTCTACGAAAACCTCCAAATCCAGAACAATTTGATTCACGGCGCCTGGCAGGCGGGCGTGAAGAAACTGCTGTTCCTCGGCAGTTCGTGCATTTACCCCAAGCTCGCCCCGCAGCCGCTCAAGGAGGAATACCTGCTCAGCGGTCCGCTGGAGCCGACCAATGAATGGTATGCCGTTGCCAAGATTGCCGGCATCAAGCTCTGTCAGGCCTACCGACGTCAATATGGCTGCGATTTCATCAGCGCCATGCCGACGAACCTGTATGGCCCAAACGACAATTACGATCTGCAAAATTCCCACGTGCTGCCGGCGCTGATCCGCAAGTTTCACGAGGCAAAAACCGCCGGCCAATCCGAAGTCGTTTGCTGGGGCACGGGCGCGCCCCGGCGCGAATTTCTTTATGCCGATGACCTGGCGAGGGCGTGCCTCTTCTTGATGCAACATTACAGCGAAGAGCAGTTCATCAACGTGGGCAGCGGCAGCGACGTGACCATTCTGGAACTGGCGGAAACCGTCCAGCGCATCGTCGGCTTCAAAGGAGGGATTGTCTGGGACACGACGAAACCAGATGGCACCCCCCGCAAGTTGATGGACGGCTCCCGCCTGTTTGCGTTCGGCTGGAAACCGCAGGTGGATTTGGCAACGGGCATCCGCCTCGCTTACGAGGATTTTTTGAAGCGCTTTGGCGGCTGACAAGCGCGGTTCGGCCTGCAACGAGCGCTCACTCCGCAGGTGACAGCGGGTTTCACGGGACTTTTCCCGGCAAACCGGAGTTTAGCCGGGGACGGCGACGAGGCAACTGCACGTCAAACCAGCCCGCCTCAACCCCGCATTTGAATCTCGCCGGCGCGATGTTTGCGCAGCAGCTCCACGTCGGCGTCCACCATCAGTTTGACCAGATCGGCGAATTTCGTCCTGGGTTCCCAACCCAGTTGTTCCCTGGCTTTTGAGTAATCGCCGATCAGCAGGTCCACCTCAGCCGGACGAAAGTAGCGCGGATCGATCTCAACGTATTTCTGCCAGTCCAATCCCACGTGGCCAAACGCGACCTTCAGAAACTCGCGAACGCTGTGGGTTTCGTTGGTGGCAATCACGTAATCATCCGCCTTGTCCTGCTGCAGCATCAGCCACATGGCCTCCACGTATTCCTTGGCGTAACCCCAGTCGCGTTTGGCATCGAGGTTGCCGAGAAACAGCTTGTCCTGCAGACCGGCCTTGATGTGCGCCACCGCGCGGGTGATTTTGCGCGTCACAAACGTTTCGCCGCGCCGGGGTGATTCATGATTGAACAGGATGCCATTGCTGGCGTGCATTCCGTAGGACTCGCGGTAATTCACGGTAATCCAATAGGAATAAACCTTCGCGGCGCCGTAGGGGCTGCGGGGATAAAATGGGGTCGTCTCCTTCTGCGGCACTTCCTGCACCATGCCGAACATCTCGGAAGACGAGGCCTGGTAAAAGCGCGGCTTGATGCCGGTCTCACGAATGGCTTCCAACAGGCGGATCGTGCCGGTCCCCGTAATGTCGGCCGTGTATTCCGGCGCATCGAAGCTCACGCGCACGTGACTTTGTGCCGCGAGATTATAAATCTCCTCCGGCTGAATCTTGCCAATCAACCGCGCCAACGCACTGGCATCGGACAGATCGCCGTAGTGCAGAAACAACCGTTTCTTGTCCACGTGCGGATCTTCGTAGATGGGATCGAGCCGACCCGTGTTGAACGTGCTCGCCCGGCGGATGATGCCGTGCACCTCGTAACCTTTGCTGAGCAGCAGCTCGGCCAGGTAGGATCCGTCCTGCCCGGTAATGCCGGTGATTAATGCGCGCTTGGCCATGATTGCGTGCGGCGCAGTGTGCCAAGCGACCGGTTTGGAGCAAGCTTGCAGAATCAACCAAAGTCCCGTGCCGAACGGTCAATTGCAGGTGAGCAGCCCTCCGGCCTGCCAATTCTCCAAACCGGCGGTGAGAAAACGAAACGTGGCTGTGTCGCCCGCCACCGCACCGATAGTGAGATGCCGCAGCTGATTCACCGTCAGAGTCAGCACGATTTGATTCAACCACGCCTCCCCTCGGCGCCCCAAAGCCGCCGAGGTCGGCGGCGCTCCAGTTTCGGACAATGATGGAGCGCGGCTGTCTCAGCCGCAGCACGCCCGATGGCCAAACGACATGACCATGAATTCCCAACGTCTCTTCGTATTCGGAACCGCTGCGGCTGAGGACAGCCGCGCTCCCCTTTTCTCCGCGCCAGACGCCGATGACGGCCTTGTGAGGGTGAATACAAATCCACGATAACGACGGGACGAACAATCCTAACGGGATTGCGTCCCACAGCCCAAGGTTGGCGCGCCAGCGCCTTCCTTGGGTTGACGGGAAATGATCTTCCAACCGCAACGCGGTTGGGGGCATTGGTCTTCGTTCGCCAAATCATGCCGAGGGCCGCAACCGCGTTGAGGTTGAAAATGCTTCCGGGATGGTGCCCCAGGGTAGCTCGTGCCTCGCAACCCTGGGCTTTGGGACAGAAGCCCGTTGGGCTCCCCTGCTGCGCGGGACTGCGCCAGACTACGTGAAAGGAGCGCCGGCCTCTGGCCGGCTTTGCGCGCCCGATTTACCACCACGTTCGGCCACGGATTGATTCATCCGCCCTTGCCGCTCGTCCGTCCAAAGCCGTCGAGGACGGCGGCGCTCACGTTACTCCACCGTCCGCGCCAGCCCTGCGTTGACAGCCTTGTGGGGGTGAAATACAAAGACAATATGCTGACTGAGAATAAAGTCGAACGTCTGCATTACAAATATTTGATGCCTTTGCAGCAGCATTGAAAAACTATGAATTCGCCAAAACAAGATCAGCAACCGGTCCTTAACAAGAACGAGTCGCAACAGCCATCCAAGCACCAAGAGGAAACAGTCGCGGAAGCGATAAGCCCACGCACTAAACTTCCAGTTAGCCATCCAGAGTCGAAAGCAGTAGAACAAATTCACTATGAGATGCAGCAGTCGCTTGCCAGTGCTATTTCCCCCGCCGAAGCTGAAACACTCTTGAAGGAGATGGAGAAGAAGCAAAAGTAGCACGCCCTCTCGCAGTCATGAGCAAGCACTCCTATTCTGGTAAACCTAAGCGCAATTGGAAGGCCACGGTATCGAGTGGTGCACGGTTAGTCGGAACATGCCTAATTATTCTCGGACTCTGGCGGAGTTGTTCTGCACGCGACGCTTGGCAGTGGAATGGCATGGCCTATGACGACTACAAGGCTACAGAGAATTCCATGATGATTGTCATGCTGATTGGTCTCGTCTTGGTCGCTCCTTCAGTTTGGGCATCATTCACGCGAAAGGTTGCAGACGTTGGCAATGAGGTGAAGATGGCTGAAGAGTTTAACCGCAAGGTTCGTGAAAACCCGAACCAATGTCCGAAATGCGGGTCGGAGGAGTTCAATACGCATTACCCTTCTAAACCGCGAGTCTGGACGCCATTAAATTTAACTGGGGTTCTCCTCGGCACGGCAGCAAACAGCATGGCCGATGCGATGTTCAAACCCGAGCGTGTTTGCACACAATGCGGCTGCCGTTGGCCTGCGCCACGAAGTTGATTTTTTAGAAACATCTTCAGCCATTGCGTCACTGCGATTGCACTTAATTTACCTTCCTAGGCACCACGCATCCGTCTATCCTCCGCGCCCGCGTTGCCGTGTCGGCACGCAAACCTGTTTACAAAAATGACTAATAACCTGTCCACTGTCCTCCTCCGTCCCGGTGAAGCTGACCGCATCGTTGCGGGTCATCCGTGGATTTACCAGGGCTCCATCCTCCGCCTCACCGCACCCGCCACCGACGGCGAACTCGTGCAGGTGAAGGATCACCGCCAGCGCCTGCTCGGCGTGGGCTTTTACAATTCCAAGTCCAAGATCAACGTCCGCCTCATCGCCGCCGACCGCGTGGAGTTGAACGCCGCGTTCTTTGAGGAGCGCATCCGCGCCGCGCTCGCCGTGCGCCAGCGGCATCTGCCCGGCGCCACGTCCTTCCGCGTCGTCAACGCCGAGAGCGACGAACTCTCCGGCCTCATTGTGGACAAATACGAGGACGTGCTGGTGCTCCAGACTTCCGCGCTCGGCATGGACCTGCACAAGAACACCCTCGTCAAGGTGCTGCAAAAGATTTTCTCGCCCCGCGCCATCCTCGAACGAAATGAACTCGCGTCGCGCAAGTTTGAAGGCTTGCCGGATGCGAACGGCATTCTCGCCGGCCAGCATGACGGCCCCATCACGATCAACCTGAACGGGCTGTCCTTCGAGGTGGACGTGCGCGAGGGGCACAAGACGGGGATGTATCTCGATCAGCAGGCGAATTATCAGGCCGTGGCGCAGTTCGCGAAGGGCGCGAACGTGCTGGATTGTTTCAGCTTCCTCGGCGGGTTCGGCCTGCATGCGGCCAAGGCCGGCGCGGCGCAGGTGTTGATGCTGGATCAGAGCGAAGACGCGATCGCCGCCGCGAAGCGCAATGCCGCCGCGAACGGCGTGGCGGGCGTGTGCCAGTTCGAGACGACGAATGTGTTCGACTGGTTCAAGGCGAACACAAAAGTGGCGCCGCATGAACGAGTCATCCCGCGTTACGATGTCATCATTCTCGATCCGCCGTCGTTCACGCGGAATCGCGCGTCGGTGCCGGATGCGTTGCGCGGCTACAAGGAACTACACTTGCGCGCGCTGAAGCTGCTGAAGCCCGGCGGCGTGATGGCGACGTTCTGCTGCTCGCATCACGTGGACGCGGGCCTCTTTCAGGACACGGTGTTGTCGGCGGCTTACGACCAGCGGCGGGTCCTGCGGCGTGTGGCGACTTACGCGCAATCGCCGGATCATCCGATCATCCCGAGCATCCCGGAGACGGAGTATCTGAAGGGGTTTGCGTTCGAGTTGGTGCGCTGAAGCCCTTTTACCGACAATCACGCTTCAACCGGCGGCCATGGCTGTGCCGGCCAGCCAGCCCGTCGTCCATGCCGCCTGAAAGTTGAAGCCGCCGGTGATGCCGTCAATGTCCAACAGCTCGCCGGCAAAATGCAGGCCCGGACAGATGCGGCTCTCCATGGTTTTGAAATTCACCTCGTTCAGCCGGACGCCGCCGCAGGTGACAAATTCGTCCTTGTTCAGACTTTTGCCGGTGACGGAGAACGCCGTGCTCGTGAGCTGTCGGACAAGTTGCTGATGCTGGGTGCGTGTCAGGGAAGCCCAGCGGGCCGTCGGTCCGAGTCCCGCCTGTTCCACCAACGCGCCCCAGAGCCGCGCCGTCAACGGGGCCAGCGGCGCGTTCGTCACCAGCCGGGCACCCTGCTCCGCGCGGCGGGATTGCAGTTCGCGGACGAGATCCGGCTCGCGCAACTGCGGCAGCCAGTTGACGCGCAGGGTGAAGTGATAATTCACGGCGCACATCTGCCGCGCGCCCCACGCCGACAAGCGCAACACCACCGGCCCGCTCAGTCCCCAATGCGTCACCAGCAGGGGGCCGCGTTCGCACAGGCCCAGATCGGGCGCGGCCACTTCGGCTTCGGCCACGCTCACGCCCGCCAACGCGCGCAGCCACGGTGCTTCAATTTGAAACGTGAACAACGAGGGCACCGGCGGAACGAGCGTGTGTCCGAGGGAAACGGCCAGCTGGCCAAGCGCCGCAGAACGGCAACCACCGATGGCCAGCAACACGCGCTCGCAGCTAAGGATTTCGCCGCTGCCGAGAACAACACTGAACCCGCCCGCCGGCTCGCGCCGCACCTGGTCCACACCCGAGTTCAACCGCAGCTTCACACCGGCCGTCTGCGCGGCGTGCATCAGGCAATCGATGATGGTCTGCGAAGAATCCGTGGTGGGAAACATCCGTCCATCCGGCTCCGCTTTGAGCGGAACACCGCGCGCCTCGAACCATGCGACCGTGTCGCGGGCCTGGAAGCGATGGAAGGGCCCGATCAATTCCCGGTCGCCACGGGGATAACGCCGGGTGAATTCGCGCGGCTCGAAGCAGGCGTGCGTCACGTTGCAACGGCCGCCGCCGGAAATACGCACCTTGCTGAGAAACTGCGGCCCGCGCTCCAGCAACGTCACACGCGCCCCGGCTTCCGCGGCGGTGATGGCCGCAAAAAAGCCGGCCGCACCGCCGCCGACGACAACAACGTTTGGCATCTGGAAAAATTCAAGGCCGGCGGACCGGGTTTCCGCCGGACGAGCCTCAATCGACCTGAATTTGCCGCCGTCGTCAACCGGCCGGTGACGCCGCTGCGGGCAAGGCAAAAGGAAAGACCGTCAGCGCAGCCGCCAGGTGATGCGGCCCTTGCTCAAATCGTAGGGCGACATTTCCATTCTCACGCGGTCCCCCACGGTCAGGCGGACGAAGCGTTTGCGCATTTTGCCGCAGATGGTGGCCAGCACGAGGTGTTTGTTGTCGAGCTCCACCCGGAACATGGTGCCGGGCAGGACGGTGTGAACTTTGCCTTCGACTTCGATATGATCTTCTTTCATGAATGCGAGCGCCGGAACCAGCACGGATTGCGAGCCCGCCCCACCTCCGGCGGGCCGGGCGGCGGAAAAGCAAAAGCGAAGTCCGGCCATCCGGACTTCGCCCCGAAACAAACCCGATCAGTAGCGGCCACGGCCGCCAGATTCACGACGGCCACCCGCGGGGCGTTCCTCGCGCGGACGGGCGACGTTGACGGTCAAGGCGCGTCCATCGAGATCCTGACCATGCAGCGCTTCGATGGCCTTTTGGGCCTCTTCGGGCGTGCTCATGGTCACAAAACCAAAGCCCCGCGAACGGCCGCTCATGCGGTCCATCATCAGGTTGGCTTCGAGCACGGTGCCATGCGCGGCGAACGCGTCCTGCAAGTCGTTTTCGGTCGTGTTGAAGGAAAGGTTGCCGACGAATAGTTTGTTGTTCATGTGATTTACTGTCCGAGACTGTCTTTGCTTGATCCAGACTGTTCCCGTCCTTCGGATTTCAAATCATCACTGAACCGCGTTCACTTGAAGATTCACCACGCCATGGAAGCATGAAGCTAGCTAACGGACGCTTCGAAATTGGCGCAATTCCCCTCGTTGGCAAGCCTCATCTTCAGTTTTCGCCAGAATTCTCGCCGGTCCAAATCCGGGGTCAACAGACCCGCCACCAAGCCGGCCCGCGCTTTTGTGGCACCGCTCCATCTGGACGGATTCCCGATATACCCATCGTCCTGCCGTTCATCGCGGTCCGCCCGCCCCCGCAACAGCAGCGTCAGTGGCCGGATTTCTGCGCCACCAGCGTGAGCATGGGCCACCACCAAATGGTCCGGCCCTCCTCCTCGCCCAAGGCGAACAACTTGCGCACTGCCGCCGGCGCGTGAGCCACGAGTTCAACCACCCGCTGGCGATTCTCCACCGGCGTGGCTGCCGTCTCAAAATACCAGTTCAGATCCGGCTGCTTTTTCAGGTGCAGCTCGCTGACGGTCACGGTCAACCCCACCGCGCGGCAAAGCTCGCCCCATTGGCGGGGCGTCAAAAACCGGTGATGGCTGGGATCGCGGAGTTTCTCGACTTGATGCAACCACGCCTCCGCCTCGGGCTCGTCGTCCTGCACCGTGCCGTCAATAAGCAGGAAAAATCCGCGCGGCTTGAGCACCCGCGCCACCTCGGCGACAAATCCCGCCACGGAACTGAAGTGGTGCGGCGCCACGCGGCAGGTGACGAGGTCGAAGCTCGCGTCGGGGTAAGGCATCGCTTCCGCCGGATGACAGCGCAATGCAACATTGAGCCCGCGCGCCGTCGCCGCTTCACCAGCCCGCTGAAGCATGGCCTCGGTCAAGTCGGAGAGCGTGACCCGGTATCCTAGGCTCGCGAGGTGCAAACCGGTATGGCCGCCGCCCGTCGCAGCGTCGAGCACGGCCGCGCCGGCGGGCAGGGAAATTTTTTCGAGCGCCGCCTGCACGTCGGCAATGTTTTCCAGGATGTGGCCTTTGCCGTAGCGGTGGCTTTGCCTTGTGAACTGTTCGCTGGCCGCGCGTTGAATTGGGTTGAGTTCACTGCTCATCGTGCGCAGACAGTAGCACAAGACGCCATCATGGCGCGAAAGATTCCGGGTGTCGGTGACACCGCCTTGCGCAAACTGGCTGCCGTCGGAACGGTTGCCCGATTGCCTCACAAAACCTGGCCGGCATCCTGCAAGCGCGATTGCAATCGCGGCAAATTGACGCGCTGAACGCTGGTGCCCTGCCGCAGGGCGAGATCGGCAGCATGCGCGGCCGATTCGCTCAGGATCATGGACGGCGGTTCCATGCGCACGGAGGCGAACGCAACGTGCGTGCTCGACACACAAAATGTCACCAGCAGATTTTCGCATTCCTCCTCGCGCGGCACGATGGCGGGATACGGAATCGGATAGGAATCGGCGAGCCGATGATAAAAGCCGCCTTCATGAATGACCGCACCGTCCTGCACCAGCCGGCCGCACACGTGTGAATCAAGCGAGTAGCTGCCGCGGCCCACGGAATCCTCCCGTTGGCCGGGCGTCTCGCAATGTTGCTGAGTGATGACGTAGTTGCTCACCATCCGCCGGGCCTGACGCACGTAAAGCTGCGTGGGCCAGCCGCCGGTGTCGCGAAACTCATCCTTCGGCAATCCCCAAGGGGCCATCTCCTGCCGCAGCCAGTCGGGCAGGCGTTCATCCGTGCGCAGAAAATACAAATACCCGCGCTGATAATCTTCGTGCGCGTGCCAGAGGCGGGCACGCTCCGCCCAGGTTCCGTTCGCGTAGCGTTCGGCCCCGCCGTTCACAAAATCCATCGAAATCCCGCAGGAACCGCTGTTCACGTCCGTTTTGCCCCGCAGCAGGCGGGTGATCTTGAGCAGGCGCGGATGGTTCCGCGGCGACCGCTGGCCGAAGTTGAAATAAAGGTCGATCGGAACCAACGGATCATCGATGGCTTCCAGCGCGGCGAGATAACGGCGCACCAATTCGTAGTGGGCGGGATCGTAATTGGCCGGCGGCGCAATTGGAATCGGATCCTCCCGAGTCAGGCACAGCCGGAAATTGTAAGCCTGCACGCTGTTGTCCTGCGCGCCCACGGGACGCAGCGCGGCGGCCGACACCAACGGCAGCAATCCGCTCGCGGAATCCCCCGGTCGCACGTAAGGATCAAGGCGCAGCCGCGTCTGCTTCGCTTCGTGTTTGGGCCCGTTGTTGCGCTCACTGACCAGCCGTGCGTAACAAACCCCGGCCAGGTTCTCGCCATGTTCGGCGCGTCCTTCGCGATCCGAACGCCAACTGACGCCCGCGCGGGCCAGCAAATCTCCCTCATAGGAACAATCGATGAACATGGCCGCCTCAACGATCAGAGATGCGCGTTCCTGCGGCTCCGGCGCGGGGGCGCCGCGCGCATCGACCGGCGCCCGATCCAGCGTCAGCGAGTGCAGGCGGCGACCGTCCTTGTCCACGGCGGCGAGCCGTGTCTCACGAAGCACCTCGACATGACTTTCCGCAATCAGCTGCTCGAAGCATTGCTCGGCAACGTGCGGTTCAACGCTCCAGCCATTCGTGGTGATCCCAGCCTGACTGTAGCAGGCGCGAATGCGTTGAAAATAATCCCGGGTCAATCCGCCGATGGTCGCCGCGCGCCCGTAATCCACCCAGCCCAAGCCGCCCGAGGTCATGCCGCCCAGATGCCGGGTCGGCTCGATGAGCAATACGGAACGCCCAAGACGGGCGAGCGTCACCGCCGCGATAACCCCGCCCGACGTGCCGCCGTAAACGCAAACATCCACCCGACGTCGCTCCGCCGTGCCCGCGGCAAAGCCTCGCCCCGCGAGGACGGCCGTGACGGCCAGCGAAGTGGCGCCCAGAAAGGCGCGACGGGAAAGTCCCGGTTGGGCCGATCCCACCATTCGCTGGTTCACGCCGACTGACCCGGAGGACGTCGCGGCATTTGCCCGGCTTTTTGACTTTATTGACTGGTGCGCCATGGACAGAGGTTGCCAGGTTCCGGAAGCCTTACAAAGTCTGTCCCACAGCGCGTGCGGTGAACTTGTAGTGTCCTGCCTCCACCGCAAAGACCGCGCAACCGTCCGCCATGCGCAAGAATCGGACGCCATGGGCCTGGTCCGCCGGCCGGCCGCTTTCAGTGACGGCCGTCGCGTCGGCCGCCGGCACGTAAACGGTCGCCGTGCAATTGCCGGGAATGCTCACAGCCAGATGAAACTGACGGCCCGCGCGCCGCCAACGGCTGGTGATCGGACCACGAATCGAGTCATAGGTCGCGTTGACCCAGTGGAAGCCTTGCCCGGGCGGCACGACTTGCGGGTGAATGACGATGTGCTGGAAACCGGGTCCGTCAGTGTCGATGCCGGCGGCCTGGGTGAAGAGCCATTCACTGACGCAGCCCAGCCAGTAGTGGTTGAAGGAGTTCATGCCGGGATCCTGGAATCCCTTGTCGGGGCGCCAGCCATCCCAGCGTTCCCACATGGTGGTCGAACCCCAGAGCACCTGTTGCAGCCAGGACGGATAGGTCTTGTTCAACACCAGGTGATAGGACAGTTCCGGATGCCCCGCCTGCTCGAGCGCAAACAAGATGAACGGCGTGCCCAGGAATCCCGTGGCGATGTGGTCCTGCTGATCGTGCAGGCTCTCCACAAATTGCGCGGCGACCTTGGTCTTCAGTTCCGCCGGCACCAGGTCCAGTCCGAACGCCAGCGCATAGAACGTCTGTCCCGTTTCATTCTTTGCATCCACAATTCGCCCGTCCGGCTTGATGAAGTGGCGCGCGAACGCCGCCCGGATGTGGTCCGCCAGCGCATGAAACCGTTGTGCATCGCCGGTCTCACCCAATGCCGTGGCGATGCGTTCCATGAGCGACGCCGTGTAAAAATAATACGCCGTGCCGATCGCATCGGAATGTTGCGGGCCCGCAAGCCGCAGCCAGTCGCCATAGGCGCCGGTGCCACGCACGTAGTCCTGGCTGCTCTGCGCGAGGTAATCCATGTAATGCAGCAGTTCGGGATAATGTTCCCGCAGCACACGCGTGTCGCCATACAGCTCATACATCCGCCAGTTGCAGACGGGACCGGCGTCGGACCACCCGGTGTTGCCGTAGCCCACCACCGCCAGGTGCGGGGCCACATCGTCAAACGCACCATCGTCGCGCTGCGAATCGGTGCACAAATCGCGCAGCCATTTGGTGTAAAACGCCGGGGCGTCCATGTTCAGGCAGGCGGTCTTCATGAACACCTGTGCGTCGCCCGTCCAGCCGGCGCGTTCGTCGCGTTGCGGACAGTCAGTGGGCACGTCGAGAAAATTCCCCTTCTGCCCCCACAGTGAATTCAGGACCAGCTTGTTCACCAGCGGCTCCGAACATTCAAACCAGCCGGCGCGCGGCAGGTCCGAATGCACCACAATGCCCGTCACATCGCCCAGACGCGGTCGGTAATTCAGCCCGGTCACCTCGACGTAGCGAAAACCGTGGAAGGTGAAGCTTGGCTCATAGGCGCGTTTGCCGTGACCGGCCAGATAATACGTGTCGGTGGCGCGGGCCGCGCGCAGGTTGGTGGTGTAGAGGGTGCCGTCGGGGTTCAACATTTCCGCATGCCGCACCACGACCTGCTGGCCGGGACGGCCCTTGGCGAGCAGCCGCACCCAGCCCACCATGTTCTGTCCGAGATCGAAGACATAAACGCCAGGCTTCGGCTCGGTGATCGCCTGCGCGGCCAGTTCGTCCGTGCGGCGGATGGGTTCGCCCGGGTGCGCATACCGTTTCACCGTGACCGACGGATCCACCTGCGCGGCCTGCCACTGCGACGCGTCAAACCCGGGCCGGTCCCAGCCGGGGAATTCCAGGCGCGCATCGTAAACACAACCCATCAGCAAGTCCGCCTGCCGGATCGGACCCAGCGCGGCCCGCCAGCTCGCATCGGTGCCGATGAGTTCGCGCGTGCCATCGCGATACTCGATCTGCAATTGCACGAGCAGACGCGGGTCGCCGCCGTAGTAATGCCGTTTGCCGGTGAACGCCAGGAAGCTCGCATACCAGCCGTCGCCCAGGATCGCGCCCAGCGCGTTTTCGCCGCGCCGCAGTTGCGCGGTCACATCGTAGCCGCGGTAGTTCACGCGCTTGCTGAAATCCGTCCACCCCGGCGACAGCGCATCGGTGTCCACCGGCTGACCGTTCAAGTGCAGTTCATAAACGCCCAGCGCCGTCGCAAAAATCGTCGCGCGCTTGACCGGCTTGGTCACGGCAAAGTCCTTTCGGAAGAAGGGCGCCGGGCTCATCACCTCGCGCGCCGGCCGCCCCCAATGCTTGTCGCCAAACGCGACGATCTCGGCCGCCGGCTGCCAGTCCTTCGCGTCGAAGCCGGCCGCGTTCCAGTCCGGGGTTTCGCCGGCGCTGGACAGCCACGAACCATCGACTGGCACCGTGAGCGTTCCGCCGTCGGCGAACACGATGCCGAGCCGCCCGAGCAGCCCCGCCGGTCCTTGGGACGAATTGCGCGCGAGGATGGCCAGCACGTTGGCGCCGGCGTGCAACGCGGGCTTCAGGTCGCGCACCGCCAGTTGCTTCCAATTGTGATGCTCCAGCCCGACCGCCGCGCCGTTCACATACAGTTGCAGCGTGTCATCGGCGGTCAGCACGAATTCGGCGGCACGAATCGCGCGGCCGGCAGGAATCTGGATTTCTTTGCGGAAATAAACCGCGCCCGCGGACTGGTCGCCGCTCACGGCTCCGGCCAGCCAGACCCAGTGGTTTTCGTCGAGGCGGGTCAACGGCTTCAAGGTTTCCGCCAGGGCGTCGGCCGCATCGTGCCCGGGCTTGAACCCAATCCATTGCGCGTGCCAGTCGGACGGCTGCAACAAACCCATCGTCCAGCGCGCCGGGTGGCTCCACGGCGAAGCGGCGCCAGTCTGATCCCAAACGCGCACCTTCCAATAACAGGTCTGCCCCGCGGCCAGCGTCCGCCCGGCGTAGGGCAGTTGAATGCTCTGGTCTGAATTCACCTTGCCCGTGTCCCACAAATCGCCCTGACCGCGATTCAACGCATCCGCATCGCCGGCCACGAGCACCTGGTAAGCCGTTTGCCGCGCGCCGCGTTCGGCCGCCGGAAGCACCCAGCTCAGACGCGGGCTGGGCGCGTCCACACCGACGGGGTTCTCCCGATATTCGGAACGCAATTGGACCGGCTGGGTGGCCGCCGTGACGACGCAGGCGGCCGCCAGGCAGAAGCCTAAGGCAAGAATGTTTCGCATGATGTGGTTAAAAGTTGCGGGAATTGACGCGGCAAAACTCGCCGGTCTTCAAGCAGAATTCCCGTTCCGCAACGCGGGCGGATGTGAATCCCTTCCGGTCCGTCATTTCGCGGCGCTCTGCGGCACCAGCCAGGCGACGTAGCCGCCATCCTTGCGCAACGGCAGCACGAGGGTATCGCGACGCGTCACGCTGCGTTCGGTGCGAATAAAGTTGTCGTTGCGCTCCGGATCATCGGCTAGTTCAACCAGCCGGAATTTTCCCTTGCCGAGAAAATCGAGCGCGACCGTTTGCCGCCGCGGCGTCAGGTCATTGATGACGCCAATGAACCATTGATCCCCCTTGCGCCGGGCGAACGCGGCCAGCTCGCCAATCTCGCTGCCGGGCAGCACGCGGGTCTCGTCCCACACCGAAGGCAGCGCCCGCAACACGTCGGCCGCCGCGCTGTTCAGGTAGTTGGTCGGATTGTCGCCCATGCACAGGAAGGGCGACGTGAAAACAATGGGCATCGCCAGTTCATGCGCGAACGAGGAACCGTTCAGCCGTTTCGGAATGAGCAGCGTGGGCGTGAAATCCGCCGGCCCCTGCACGTAACGCAGGAACGGCAGCGTGATGTCGTGCAGCGCCGGGCTCTTCCCCTGCTCGCGGCCGGCCACGGCTTCGCGGGTCATTTCATTCGGCCAGGTCCGCTCGCGGCCGGTGGGCTTCACCGCGCCATGAAAATCCACCATCAAATGCTCCCGGGCGGCATCGCGCAACGTGTCGTCATACCACTGCACCCATTCGGCATTCGCCGGATGCGGGAAATCGATTTTCAAGCCGACGACGCCGAGTTGCCGGGCGCGCTGAAAATACGCCGCGCGATCCGCCGGCTGGAACACATACTTCGAATCCACCCAGGCCCAGATGCCCACGCCCTGCTGGCGGGCGTATTGCACCAGGTCGCCCAACGCCTGCCACGCCGCGTCCCCGCCACCGTTCCAATTGCGCCAGCCGTCGTCCACCAGATAATACTCGTAGCCCATTCGCTTCGTCCCCTCGACCCAGCTTCGTTGTTCGTCCAGCTTCGGCGCGCCGCCCGTGAGCCAGTGCCAGATGGAACGGCCCGGCTTGATCCAGTCCGCCTGCGCCAGTTCGGCCGGCGGCGGCGGGCAAAGATTTTTGATGAGGTCGCTGTTCACCAGCGTGTTCAGGTCGGCGGCGAGCAAGGTGACGCGCCAGGGCGAAACGATTTCGCCTTCGTTGTCCCACCCTTCGGGATCATCATGAAACACGGCGTGAAAGCCGTGCGTGCCGCTCGAATACAGCGCCATGTCGCTGTAACGAATCAAATTGGCCTCAGTCATCAACCCGTAACCCGCCCGGCCGGGAAACTTCAACGCCGCGGGCGCCATCAGCCGATGGCTAATCCCCATCTGGCCGACGATGTCGCGCTCATAACGGGCCTCGTAGGAGCGGTTGTCGGCGCTCTGATGCCAGAGCGTCGTGCCCACGGGCAATTGCCACTCGCTGCTTTCCCCGTTGATGTGCCGGCGTCCCGCGCCGGGCACGACATAGCGATACGCCAGGCCGTCGTTGTAGGCGCGCACTTCCAGCCGCCACGCGCCTTCACTCGCGCTGCTTGTCACCGGCAACACCATCGCCCGGTAATGATTCACCGCCACCGGATGCACGCCCCGGGTCGGATACGCTTCGTTCACTTCACTGAAGGCCGGCTTGCCGGTGAACCGGACATTTTGCCCGAGATCATGGCCGTCAACCGTCACGCCCAGCGCGGAAGGCTCGACCACTTCAACGCCACGAAACGTCACCGTGTAACGCAACCGTCCGCCCGGCTCGATGCGCACCCGCACCTTGCCATCGGGGCTCTTGAGCGTGACGGCATCCGCCGCGCTCGCCGCCATCGCGCCGCCAAGCAGCAGCGCCGAAATCGTCGTCAGGAGTTTTGTCGTCATTCGTTTCGTCGGAATCATGATTTGAGCTTACCGCCTTTGCCGCTCGAAAGGCCATCCTTTGCTGACCTGGAACGCGGCATCGGTTGCGTGGCCGCACTAACGGGTCTCCCGCCGCGGTTCCTTCATCCAAACGGATGATTTCCGCCGTCGCAATGAGTCCAGCACGCGTCCGCTGAAACCCGGCTCCACCATTAACTCCAACACAACCACCAGCATCGCCCCCGGAGCGCCGGTCTCCAGACCGGCTTTGGAGGTTCAAACTCCAGGGTAAATCCGGCGGGCGTTTTCATCTGACGACACGGCCGTTCGCTCCGTTTAAGCCGACGAGGACGTCGGCGCTCCGCCTGGCTCCTCAAGACACGGCTTGTCACCACCCACCGGCGAGTGTAGAAAAACACCATCAGCAAAAACCTTTGGTATTGCCATTGACCCACAATTTTCAGCCAATGGTTTTACTGGTCGGTGAGGCATGGGCATGAAAAACGTCGCGTTTGTCTCAGCATTCGTTCACGTCACATGAGCTTTTGGACACGCAACCCTTACGACACGGATGCGGAGCTGGCTGACAGCCTGGCGAACGCGCCATCGGGCGGACGCGTGAAGATGTGGCTGTTGGGATTTGGCCTGGCCCTGATTCCCATCGGCTACGGGATTCATTGTTTGCGGACCGGTCATACCAAGTTTTTTGGCGACAACGGTTCGGACCTTGATTTGACGGGGCCGGCGGCACACGCGATGGCCATCGCCTACCTCGCCGTTGGCGTTTTTATCCACGCGCATTGGTTCTGGGGGTTGCACCCCCGGCTTGAACCGTTCAGTCCAATTCTCAAGGTGCTGGCCGCGCTGGTGTTTCTCGGCGGTCTCGGCTACACGGCTTACCGGATTCTGGTGGCGTAATCCTGCTCACGCCAAGGCCGCGAAGGCCGCAATGCCTGGAATACCACCGGAGTGCCGGTCTCCAGACCGGCTTTGGAGGTTCAAACTCCAAGGCGAATCCGGCGGGCGTTTTCATCTGCCGACACGGCCGTTCGCTCCGTTTAAGCCGACGAGGACGTCGGCGCTCCTGGACCGAGGCCACCGTTTCCGAGTCGGATGGAGAGATTCCACGATCTGGCCTTCGCAATTGGCGCCGTTGAACTGTGGAGCGCGGCTGTCCTCAGCCGCAGCGGGGGGCAGGCGCAAAGACGATCCAAATTATTCACGACGTGCGCTGGCAATCGGGCTTGCTGCGGCTGGGAACAGCCGCGCTCCGATTCATGGGAATGGGCTAAGGTCAAACTCCGTCACCTCGACCGCCTCTTCTTGGCAATGGAGTATCGGACCCGCAACACCCATTCGCTTCGCGTCCGTTGCGCCCTTGGCGTGCGGCAAAACCAACTCAACCGCATCACCCCGATTGGATCGCACCGCGCCGCGACTTGCAGACTGCATGTCACTGATAATCAGCGAACAAATCGGTTTACCCGCCCACGACTCAAGTTAGAATCCCATTCTCGGAGCGACGTAACTCATCACGGGACCACGCGCGACGACGTTGCCGTTGCCGATCCCGTTCACCACCGGGCAGACCGGACCAAGCAAAGGCGCACCGTTGGCCTTGAGCCGAGGGGAAACACGGGAATGCCATTACACGAGACAACCTGGGACCACGACCTTCTTCGCTTCACCGTCGGCAGCGTGCTGTGCGAGTTCGACGGCGTGAAATGGGCCACACCGAATGCCTCATTGACCGTGCTGCTGAACGAGACGACGGCTCATTTGTCCCGGGCCTGTCTCACGGTCCAGTCCCTGGCGGAAGACACATTGCGAACCGCCGGGCTCGAAAAAATTTCCCACGCCGTGCGACCGCACCGGCCAGGCGCCAATGAATGATTCCAACCAGCTCAACGTCGCCCATCTTGCCTTCGTGATGCATTGAAGCCCAACCCGCCATGCCAACCTGCCAGTATTGCCAAACCGAATTGAACGCCAAAGTCAGGACCTGTCCGCACTGCGACAACGCCTATCCGACCGGCCGGCCGATTTACGCCTGCCCGTCCATCATCGTTTCCTGTTTGGTGAGCAGCGTCATCTGCTGGGTCTATTTGAAAACGTTGGGCGGATTTGTCTGGTGGCAGGCGGCCATCATCACCGTGCCCGCCGTGCTGCTGCTGTTCACGGTCACCATCCAGCTCGCCTCATCGTGGGACCACCAGGCCCCACGGCGTTGACGTGCTTCTATCGTTTTGACTTCTCCCCCCGGAGAGGCGGCTTAGAATTTCACAAAGATTTACCCTCTCAGTTACTCTGTTTTGACTTCTCCCCCCGGAGAGGCGGCTTAGAATGGGCAAGATTGGCGTCGCTGTCAATCACGAGTTTTGACTTCTCCCCCCGGAGAGGCGGCTTAGAATTCTGCAGCGCTGGATGATCAAGGAACCCGGGTTTTGACTTCTCCCCCCGGAGAGGCGGCTTAGAATGACGACTGCACCCGCGACATTTTGGACAGTGTTTTGACTTCTCCC
>DASTWL010000024.1 GCA_035765895.1 Verrucomicrobiia bacterium
AAAGGGCACCAGTGGCAGGCCGGTTTACTTGCCGCCGCCCGCCGGACTATTTTGAAGCTATCGAATGCAACGGAGCCCAAGCCAGTTTCTTGAGTCATTGCCCCAACCGAAGGGTGGTTGGTGTGCTAACCATGCGCTGCAGCGCCTATGAGGGTTGTCAACCGGGTCATGGATTTTCCGTCAGGTTTTCTTCAGTGAGGCGTTGACGCGCGGAGGAGCTGCGTCAGCAGTCCGGAGTCGCGCACGGCAGCGGTGGGACCGGCGAACCCCACAGATCGTTCCGCTGCGCTGGCAGCCGGCCTTACCTTTTCATTTTAAAAGTCGTGGCTCGGCAGTCGCGCGCCGGATCACCCCGCCGTCCTTCGTTAACCGGCAGCTCTCCGGTTTCGTCCCGGCGGGCCCTTCCCCAGACCACCGCAAACCATTGACGTGCCGCCCACCGCCGGCCGACAATCCCGCCGCCGGAGTCCGGCACCAAACCAATTGACATGAGTTCACCGCTCGAAATCATCGCCCTGACGCGGCAGCCCCGGGATGTCCGCCGTTTTTTCAAGCTCGCCTACCGTATTTACGACGGCGACCCCCGCTGGTTCGCGCCGCTGTTGATGGACATGCACAAGGTGTTCGCGGACGCCAATCCGCTGTTCACGCACGCCGAGATGCAGTTGTGGGTGGCCCGGCGCGACGGCCGCGACGTGGGGCGCATTGCCGGCGTGATTGACCGGAACCACAACGCGTTTCACCAGGAGCGAACCGCCTTTTTCGGCTTCTTCGAATGCGTGGACGACGCGGCCGCGAGCGCGAAACTGTTCGAGGCGGTGGCGGCGTGGGCGAAGCAGAAGGGCATGGACCGTTTGCTCGGCCCGATGAACCCGACGACCAACGACGAGTGCGGGCTGCTGGTGGACGGCTTCGAGACGCCGCCGGTGTTCATGATGACCTACAATCCGCGCTACTACGTGAAGCTGCTCGAAGGCGCCGGGTTCCGCCGCGCGAAGGATCTGCTCGCCTTCGAGTTTGCGGTGGCGGGCAGTCCGCAGGAGCGGCTGAAGCGGTTTCAGGAGAAGTTCCGCAAACGCGAACCCGATCTGCGAATCGTGCCGCTGGCGAAAAAGACGTTGAAGGAGCAGCTCGTCAAGGTGAAGGCGGTTTACAATCAGGCGTGGGAAAAGAACTGGGGCTTCGTGCCGATGACCGACGCCGAAATCGATTTCATGGCGGAACGGCTCAAGCCCCTGCTCACCGACGGCCTGGCGTTCCTGGCCGAAACACCGCAGGAACCGGTCGGCTTCATGCTGGCCATGCCGGATTTCAACGAGGCCTTCCTGCCGTTGCGCGGCCGGCTGCTTTCGCCGGGACTGCTGCGGGCCGTGCCCTACCTGCTCGGCTGGAAGGCGCCGCGATACGTGCGGTGCGTAACGCTCGGGGTCACAGCGAAGGCCCGCGGCCGGGGCATCGAAGCGGCCATGCTGGCGGAAGGCGTCTTCACGTCGCTGCGTCTGGGCATCCAACGCTGCGAAGCCTCGTGGATCCTGGAGGACAATGTGCCGGTGATCCGGATGATCGAGCTGTTTGGCGGCAAGGTTTACAAGACTTACCGCATCTACGAACGCCCGGCCTGACCGGCGGTCAGGGTGGCGATTCTTCCGAAGCCACGCCCAACGACGGTTGGGAAGCCACCTTGTCCGGGGCCGCCGGCGCCCCGGCAAAACGGGCATACAGGCGGTTGGCCAGGGGCAGCAGCAACGCGGTCGTCAAGGCGCCGGCCAGCACGTCCACTGCGTAGTGATAGCGGCAATACACCGTTGAGCCGCACAGCAACACCGCCATGACGAGGTGAATCCAGCGGATGCGCCGCAGATACAGGAAGGAAAAATAGACCGTGACCAGCGCGATGGCGACGTGGCTGCTCGGAAACGCAGCCCCCGGCGCTTCAAACTCGCGGTAAATCAGCGCCATGATTTTGTAAAAGAGGCCCGCCTGCACACTTTCGGGGAAGACCCAGGCCGCTTCGGGCGGCGCGTTGGCCGGCGGATCGGACGACACGATGTCGCTGTAGGCAATGCGCGGGCCGATGACCGGCAGGAAAATGTAAATCAGGTAGCACGCGTAAAACACGAACGACACGACGGAGATGTAGTGGTAAAACTGGCGGCGGTTCCGGAGAAACAACGCCAGGCCGACGCCGACAATCATCACGTAGTAGGAAAAATAGGCGATGTAGAACACCTCGCTCACCCACAACGACGGAAAGGTCTGCATGAACCGGACGCTCGGCTCGAACCCGAACAGCAGCCGGTCCAGATGAATGAAGTGCCCATCCAGATAGCCCGTGTGCAGCATCTGATTGAGCAGGCCGGTTTCACGGTAAAATCCCGTGTAGAGCAGCACCGGATAGAAGTGGCGCAGGAAGTCGAGCACCCGGTTGGCCGGCCGGGCCGCGCTGGCCCTGATCAACCCGTGAATCAGCGCCAGGCATCCGACATGGGCCGCACACAACCAGCCCCACCCCGGCACGGCCGTGCCGTGCAAAATCAGGACGATGAGCGCCACCAGGGCGATGTAACCCTGCGTCGCGTAGTCAATAAACGTGTAATGCTTCGTCATGCGTCAGAGCCAGCCATGCTCCCGATACCAACGCAGCGTGTCCACCACGCCGTCGCGCAAGGGCGTGGCACATTCGAGATCCAGTTCCGCCTTCAGCCGGGCCACGTCACACACCCAGCCGGGCGCGTTCAGCTCGGCGAACTTCTGCGCGTTCAACACGCTGGGCCGCCGGGTGCGCCGCGCCCGCCAGTCCGCCCACTGACACGCCAGCCACAGCACCACCCGCGGCAGCGGCAGCGGAATCGTCCAGGTTCCCAGTTCGGTCGCCATCCGCCGGGCCAGTTCCGCGGCCGTCACCACTTCCGGTGAACCGACAAAAAAGACCTTCCGGCGCGCGCGCGGTTCAATCAAAACGGCGACAATGACCCGCGCCAGGTCGGCCACGTGCACCAGGCTTAAAAACTGCCGGCCGCCGCCGAACTGCGGGCGGAGATGCGCGTTGACCGCCTTGAACAGCCGGAGAAATTCACGATCGCGCGGCCCATACACCGCCGGCGGGCGCAGGATCACCCAGTCCGTCGTGCAGTGGGTCATGACCTCCTGCTCCGCCGCGAGTTTGCTGCGGCCATAATCGGAAACCGGCCGGGGGGGCTGGTTTTCCCGCGCCGGTTCGTCCGGCGTGTGCGGCCCGGCCACGGCCAGGCTGGAAACGTGCACGAATCGTTGGATGCGCGGGCCGCAACGGTTGACGGCCTCCACGAGCTGGCGGGTGCCCTGCTGGTTGGCCGCGAAGAATCCCGCGGCATCCAGGGCCTTGGTCGCGCCGGCGCAATGAACCACATGCGTCACGCCGGCGAGCGCCGCCGCGAGGGCTTCCGGCTGGTCCATGCCGCCCGTCCGGACTTCAACCCGGGAAAGCTGGTTGGCGATGAACTGGCGGTCGCTGGCTGCGCGGAGCAAAACCACCGTGGGAATGCCCTGCGCCAGGAGCTGGTCCAGCACGTGGCTGCCCACGAAACCGTTGCCGCCGGTGAGCAGGACTTTCATGCCGGTGCGGGCCCCGGTCAGATGATGCCGAGCCGCTGGCCGACCTTCTGAAACTTTTCCAGGGCGCGGTCAATTTGCGCGAAGGTGTGCGTGGCCATGAGACTCACACGCAGCAATTCCTGACCAACCGGAACGCCGGGCGAAACGACCGGATTCACAAACACGCCCTCTTCTTCGAGCCCCTTGCAGAACTGGAAGGTCTTGAGCATGTCGTGCACGTAAACGGGCAGGATCGGGGTTTCGGAGGCGCCCAGATGAAACCCCAGGGAAATCAGCCCCTGCTTCATGCGTTCGGTGTTTTTCCACAGCTGGGCGATCCGGGCCGGCTCGTTGATCATGATCTTCAACGCCGCGAGGACCGCCGCCGCATTGGCCGGGCTCATGCTCGCGCTGAACACGAGGGTGCGCGAGTTGTGCTTGAGAAAATCAATTGTGGCCGCGTCGCTGGCAATGAACCCGCCGAGGCTCGCGAGGGATTTGCTGAACGTGCCCATGATGAGCTGCACGTCGTCCTCCAAACCGAAGTGCGAGGCCGTGCCGGAACCGCATTGCCCGAGCACGCCGATGCCGTGGGCGTCATCCACCATGACGGCGGCGTTGTATCGCTTGGCCAGCTTGACCAGCTCGGGCAGCTTGATGATGTCGCCTTCCATGCTGAAGACGCCGTCCACGACGATCAGCTTGCCGGCCCCGTGCGGCAACTGGCGCAGGCGCCGTTCCAGCGCATTCATGTCATTATGGGCAAACCGGATGAATTCGCCCAGGGACAGCCGGCAGCCTTCCACCAGACTCGCGTGGTTGGCCTTGTCGGCCAGGATGTATTCGTCCTTGCCCACGATGGTGCTGACCACGCCGAGATTGACCTGAAAGCCGGTGCTGTAGAGGAGCACGGCCTCCTTTTTCATCAGCCGGGCCAGTTCGGTCTCAAGCTCGATGTGCAGATCGAGCGTGCCGTTCAGAAACCGGGAGCCGGCGCAACCGCTGCCATACTTGCGCACTGCGGCTTCGGTGGCTTCCTTGATGCGCGGGTCATTCGTCAGGCCCAGATAACTGTTCGAGCCCATCATGAGCACCTTCTGGCCATTCATCGTGACCTCGGTGTCCTGCGCGGAGGAAATCGTCCGGAAATAGGGATACAACCCGAGTGCCCGCACCTGGTCGGCGCTGTGGTAGTTCCGCACCTTGCTGAACAACGGCAAACCGGCGGACTCCGCCTCCGGATGGGTTGCGAGATGGCCATTACCCCCCAAGGCTTTGGCTGCGGGTGCTGGCACCGGATTTTGGGGCGTTCTGGCCGCAGACGCGACGGTCTGCGATTGCTTCTGAAAACTCATGTAATATCAGGTTTCTGACGCGAACTGTGTCGCAACTTAACCCCCGTAAATCAATCAAATTCTCGCCTTCCACCATTGCCGCGCCGCCTGGTTCCACGCACGTTCCCGGGCTAAAAACACGAACCGCGGCGGGGCCCACCGCATTTGCAGCATAAATACTCCAGCCCATCGAATTCCGGTGGCCCAAACCTGACCAAATAAGGGCCATCAACGATAAAGCCACGGTTTAAACTGCGGCAGCCAAGTCCGCCCGCGTCGGTTCCCCAAAATTCACTCGAAAATTTGTCCTCGGTCAAAAGATGCGCATCAAATGACAAGATCGGTGTGGTCGGCGAGACGCCGGCCGGCGACAGTGGACGCAGATGTTTATGCGTGCTGAATCTCCGACCAACGAACGCGGCACGGGGCCGCGTTGCGATCTGTGTCCGCTGAACCGGGTGCAAGCCGGCGTTGCGGTGCGCATCCGGCAACTGTGCGCCACGCCCGAAATTCAGACCCGCCTCCGTGAACTGGGTCTGTGCGAGGACCAAATCATCCGCCTCGTCACCAACCGCACGAGCTTCATCTGCCAGGTCTGCAACTCCCGTTTCGCGCTCAGCGAGCAGCTCGCCGCGCTCATTCTGGTTGAGCCGATGCAACCAGCGCCGGTTCGCGGTTGACCACCGCCCGTCCGCCCAGCCACCGCACGATTCCCGCCGCGGCCCGCCGTCCATCGCGCACGGCGTGAACCACCAGTTGCGCGCCGCGCACGGAATCACCGCCGGAGAAAATACCCGGAATGTTGGTCATCTGGTGCTCATCCACGATGAGACCGCCCCAGGCGTTCCTGAGCAGTGGCGCAAAGTCGCTGTCCGCCGCAAACGGCACCGGATCGAATCCGTAGGCGACCAGAATCAAATCCGCCGAGATCGCAAAATCCGAGCCGCGCACCGCCCGGGGTTTGCGCCGGCCCGAACCATCGGGTTCGCCCAGCTCCATTTTCAGGCAATGCAGCCGGTTCAGATTCCCGTGGGCGTCGCCTTCGAGGCGCAGCGGATTGGTCAAAAACAGAAACACCGCCCCTTCCTCGACCGCGTTCAAATACTCCTTCCGGCTGCCCGGCATGTTTTCGAGATCGCGCCGGTAAACGCACACGGTGGATTTGGCCCCGCTGCGGATGGCCGTGCGGAGGCAATCCATCGCCGTGTCGCCGCCGCCGAGGACGACGACATCCTTCCCGCGGCAATCAATGGGTGCAACGACGTGCGGCCCCGGCGTGTTCTTCTGCACGAGGAACGGGATGGCCGCATGCACACCGCTCAAGTGCTCGCCCGGAAGGTCAAGCGGCTTGGCCTGTTCGCAGCCAATGCCCAAAAATACCGCGTCAAAATCCCGCGCCAGCGTCCAAAGCGAGACGTCGCAGCCCACCCGCTGGCCCACCCGCATGACCACGCCGCGTTCCCGCAACAGCGCGACACGGCGCTCCACCACGGATTTTTCGAGCTTGAACGACGGAATGCCGTTGCGCAGCAGTCCGCCCGGGGTTGCCTGCGCTTCAAAGATCGTCACGGCGAAGCCGCGTTTGGCCAGTTCATCGGCGCAACTCAGGCTGGCCGGACCGGACCCCACGCACGCCACGCGGCGGCCGTTCGGCGCCGCCCGGATGACGCGCCGGTCGCGGTGCGCAAACGCATATTCGTTGATGAACACCTCAATGGCGCCGATGCTCACCGGCGCCGAATGGGAGTTCAGGATGCATGCCCCTTCGCACTGCCGTTCCTGCGGACAAATGCGCCCGCAAATCTCGGGCAGGTTGCTCGTGGCGCCAGAGATTTCCGCCGCGGCCAGAAATTCCCCCTCCGCCGCCAGTGCCAGCCATTCAGGAATCCGGTTGGCCAGCGGGCAGCCGCGCACGCACAAGGGATCGGGACATTGGATGCAGCGGCTGGCCTGGGCGCGGACCGTGGCCTCATCGTAGAGGGAATAAATCTCGCGAAAATCCGCAAGGCGTTCACCGGCCGGCCGCTTCGGCGGCAGCCGGCGCGGCACTTCCAGCCACGCATGACGGGCGTCCCAAGGGGTTTTGCCGGGCGCATTCATGGTTTGCAAGGGGACAGCGCAGTCTCCCTCCAAGCGGGCGGTCCGCACACCCATTTATTGCCAAATGCTGCTCAAACCTTGCCACCGTGGACGCCGCGTCGGACGCCGCCGGGCGGCGGCAAATGGCCGCTGGATCAGCCCGCAAACGGCTTCACCATGTTTGCCAAGGCCGTGATCCAAAGCGGATGCTCATTCAGGCAGGGAATCAGCGTGTAGCGCTCACCGCCGGCTTGCAGGAACGTTTCGCGGCCGCGCATGCCGATTTCCTCGATCGTCTCCAGGCAATCGCTCACAAACGCGGGCGAAATGATGACCAGTTTTTTTACGCCCGCCTTGGGCAGGCGTTCCAGTTCGAAGTCCGTGAATGGTTTCAGCCATGGATCCTTGCCCAGGCGTGACTGGAAGGCGACGGACCATTTTTGCGCCGGCACCCGGCACTTTTCCGCCACCTGCTTCGCGGTCTGGAAGCATTGGGCGCGGTAACAAAACTCATGCGCCGGGCCCGGCACCTCGCAGCAGTTCGGCACCGTGAGGCAATGGCATTTCGTCGGGTCCGACTTCTTGATCTGCCGCTCCGGCACGCCGTGAAAGCTGAACAGCAGGTGATCGAAGTCCGTTTGCAACGCCGGCGCGGAAACCGCCGCCAGTGCGGCGATGTAATCCGGCGCGGCATAATACGGCGGCTGCACCGTGAGCCGGATGTGCGGCGCGTGCCGGGCGATGTTTTCCCGCACCCAGACCACGGCCGTTTCGTAGCTCGACATGGCGTAGTGCGGGAACAATGGAATCAACAACAGCTCGGTGATCCCCTGCCCGGCCAGTTTCTTGACCGCGTCCGGCACGCCCGGGTTCTGGTAACGCATCGCCAGTTCAACCGGCACGGAGACGCGCTGTTGCAGGAGGGCCTGCACGTGACGGCTGATGACAATGAGCGGCGAACCTTCCGGCGTCCAAACGCTCTGATAGGCGTGCGCGGATTCCTTGGGCCGGTTGAGGAGAATCATCCCCACGATGAACCGGCGCAGCGGCCACGCGACGTCAATCACGCGCCCGTCCATCAGGAATTCGTTCAGGTAACGGCGCACGTCCGGCACGGACGGCGAATCGGGCGACCCCAGGTTGACCAGGAGAACGGCTTTGCTCATGCGGCTAAGGGCAGTCGTTGCATCGTTAAATCGGGGCCACGTTACCCCGGCGGCGGTGCCAGGTCACGTGGTAACGCGGCCACGCCAGATCACTTCAAAGATTCATCGTGCGGGCGATGCGTTCGACTGCGTTCACCCCGGACACAATCGAATCGCCCAGCGAAATGCCGCCGCGGTAATGGCCGGCCAGGAAGAAACCCGGCGCCTGCGCCTCGATTTCCGTCATTCGCGCGCGGTATTTGCCGTAGCCGAGATTGTATTGCGGAATGGCCTTGGGCCAAAACACGGTGTGCTGGAATGTCGGCTCGCCGTGCACGCCGAGCAACACGCGCAAATCGGCCTGCACCAGCTCATACAGCTTTTCCGCCGGCAGCGACGCCAGTTCCGGATAACGCTCACCGCCGATGTAGTTGGTCAATGTGAGATGTCCGGCCGGCGCGCGGTTCGGAAACAAGGCGGACGAGAAGATCGTGCCGAGGATTTTGAAGCCTTCCACCCGGGGAATCAACATGCCGAAGCCGTTGCACGGATGCGCCACGTCCTCGCGCCGGAAGCCCAGCACCACGCTCGCCACAGGCGGATAGCGGATTTCGGAGAAGGCGGAGAGGTCGAGCCGACCGCTTGATTGGAGCGCCGAACCGGAGTTCGGCGCTCCGAGTTCAACGTGCAGTTCCGCCAGCCTGAACGCCGTGCCCGCATAAAGCACCGCGCTGTGCTCCGCCTGGCCCGCACCCGCGGCATTCTTGAAGTTCACCGTCCAGCCGTTGGCCGTCTGCTTGAGCTGCGTGACGCTCGTATTCAGTTTGACCGCGGCGCCGAGCAGCTCGCGCAGGGTGTCGGGCAACACCTGCAAGCCTTCGTCGAAGGAAAACTTCGGCGCGCGGTCCTTTGCGACTTCGCCGCGCTTCTTGCGTTCACGCGCCCCGAGGATCTGGCCCCTGATCATTGAGCCGTATTTCTCTTCGAGCGCGGCGAGCTTGGGAAACGCCTGCTGCACGGAAAGCTTTTCCGGATCGCCCGCGTAAATGCCCGCCACCAGCGCATCAATCGCGTGGTCCAGAAACTCCGGACACAGCCGGCGCCGGACAAAATTGGCGATGCTCTCCTCCTGCCCGTCCCGCTTCACCGGCCGGAACGGCTCGCGCAGCACGGCCCACTTGGCGCCGAGCGTGAACAGCGGCGTGGTGAAGAATCCCAGCGGCGAGCCCGGCATTTCGATGGGCCGGCGGTAGCGCACCACGTAACGCGCCTCCGCCTGCGGGTCCGGGTCCAGGCGCCGCGGCTGCAGCCCGGCGTCATTCACGAGCTGCGTGATCTTGGGGGACGTTTCGAGGATGGTGTTCGGCCCGAACTCGGCGAGATAGCCGTCCTTGCGCAGGCTCTGAATCGCCCCGCCCACCCGGCCCGTGGCTTCATAGACCGTGACCGGAATCCCGCGGCGCTGGAGATAAAACCCCGCCGTGAGTCCGGTGATACCGCCGCCGATGATGGCTACGGGTTTCATGAAAAATTAAATCGTCCGCGAAGGGCGCCGTTTGCCCACGGGGGCAAGCGTGTTGTCGAAGCCCATCGCGATGTGGTTCAGGCCGCGAGCAGTTCCGGATGACGTGCCGCGATCCGCAGCAACTTCAAGGCGGCACCGCTGGGTTCACGCTGGCCCGATTCCCAACTGATGGCGGTGGGCTTGGGCACGTTGAGCAGCGCCGCAAAGACGGCTTGGCTGACGCCCAGGCGTTTTCGCAACTCGGCGATTTCGCGGGGCTTGATGGACTTCTCGCGCGGCGGCAGGGCCAGCCGCGTGGTGCGCATCGTCAGGCGTTTACCGCCGCTGACGTGCTTGGCCACCCCCTCAAGACGCCGGATCAGTTCCTCAGCGTCGAATTCAATCTCATTTTTTGTTTTGCGCGGCATAAGCTTGTTCGATTTGTCGGGCCAGCAGGCGCAGACGGAACCGCTGGTCGGCCGACAGGTCTGACTGCCGGGATTTCGTGTAGAGAAACAACAGGATCACCTTCTCCACGCGTGGCAGGTGCAGATAAATCACCCGGGCGCCAGCCGATTTACCCCGCCCCGGCAACTTCATCCGCACCTTGCGGAGGCCCCCCCGAGTCTCGGATCACATCGCCCTTGTCTGGATTGTGAAGCAGTTCGAGTTGCAACGCCCGCAACGCTTCCTCGTTGGCGATCCGATGCAGGTCGCGCGTGAACTCCGGCACCTCCACAAACTCCAGCGCCTTCATACGAGCGGATTCTATACTACCATGTAACACACCGCAAGCCGGGAACGACAGGCGATCAAATCGTCCGCGAATGCCGCCGTTCGCCGACGGGCGCGAGCGTGTTGTCGAAGCACATCGCGATGTTGCGGATGAACAGGCGGCCCGTCTCGGTGACGTCCAGGCCCGCGGCCGTGCGTTGCACCAGTCCATCCGCCTCGAAGGGCGCGAGCGCAGCCAGTTCCGGCGCGAAGTGCTCCGCGAAGTTGATGCCGAGCTTCCGGCCCATCGCGGCGAAGTCGAGCGAGAGATCGCACATCACCCGCATGATGGTTTCGCGGCGGATGTGGTCTTCCGGCGTCACGAAATACGCCTTGTGCAACGGCGCGCGGCCGCCATCCACCGCCGCCTGCCAGACCGGGAGTTCCTTCTCGTTCTGCCAGTAGGCGTCGGGAATCTGCGAGATGCTGGACATGCCGAAGGCGTAAATGTCCGTCCCCGCGCGCGTGCTGTAACCCTGGAAATTCCGCTGCAACTGCTTGTTCCGCTGCGCCACGGCGAGTTCGTCGTCCGGCTTCGCAAAATGGTCCATGCCGATGTAAACGTAGCGGTCATCCTCGGTCAGGCGCTCGATGACGGTCTTGAGAATCTGCAGCTTCACGTCCGCAGTCGGCAGGACTTTTGCCTGCAAAATTTTCTGCGCCGGCTTGATCCACGGCACGTGCGCGTAGCTGAACACGGCCAAACGGTCGGGCTGCATCTGGAGCACCGTGTCGAGCGTGTGGTTGAACGACGCCACGGTCTGATGCGGCAGGCCGTAAATCAGGTCAAGATTCACCGAGCGGAAGCCCAGTTCGCGCAGCCAGTCGAGCGCCTGCTGCGTCATGGCGACGGGCTGGATGCGGTGCACGGCCTCCTGCACCTGCGGGTTGAAATCCTGCACGCCCATCGAGGCGCGGTTGAAGCCAATCTCCGCCAGCGCCACCACGTGGTCCCGCGTCAGCCGGCGCGGATCCACCTCGACGCTGGCCTCGATGTCGGCGGCGAAATCGAAGTGCTGGTGGATGATTTCGCCGAGGCGGCGGATTTCGTCGGGCTTGAGGAACGTGGGCGAGCCGCCGCCGAAATGGAGTTGGACGGCCTTGCGCTGCCGGTTGAGGAGCGGCGCCATGAGCGCGACTTCGCGGCCGAGCGCCTCCACGTAGCCCATGCCGCGGCTGTGATCGAGCGTGATGACCGTGGTGCAGCCACAGAACCAGCAGAGCGTTTCGCAGAACGGAATGTGAAAATAGAGCGACAGACCGCGTTCGGTCTCGTTGTTGGCCGAGATGCGGTCGCGCAGCGCCTCCCACGTCACGGCCTCCGTGAATTTGGTGGCGGGCGGATACGACGTGTAGCGCGGGCCGGGCTGGTTGTATTTCTCAACCAGGGCAAGATCAACTTTGAGCGTGCTCATGCGAAACGACTTTAACCACGGACGGCGGCGGATGCACCCCGATTTGCGGCGCGAGGCTCAACCACCATGCACCGTGTCCACGACGGCCTGGATGCATTCCAGCTTCGACTCGGGGGTGACGCCGTGGCCAAGGTTGAAAATGTGGCCGGGCCGGCCCTTCAGGTCCGCCAAAATGCGCCGGGTTTCCGCGGCCGCGGCTTCGGGCGAGGTGCTGAGCAGGAACGGGTCGAGGTTGCCCTGCACGGCCACGTTCTTCGGCAGCCGCGCCGCCACGTCGGCGAGGCGCACGCCCCAATCCACGCCCAGCACATCCGCGCCGGTGCCCACCAGGTCGTCCCAGTTCCCGTGCGCCCCCTTGGAAAACACAATGACCGGCGTGTGGCCCTTGAGGCCGCTGATGATCTGCTGCATCCAACGCCCGGACGCTTCGGGAAAGGCGCTGGAACTCAGGCTGCCGCCGAGCGTGTCGAAGATTTGGATGGCATCCACGCCCGTATCAATCTGCATCTGCAAATAACGGGTGCAGGCTTCGGTGAGTTTTTCGCAGAGGCGGTTGAACAGCTTCGGTTCGCGGTAAAACATCGCCTTGGCGCCGGAAAATTCCTTCGCGCTGCCACCTTCGACCATGAAGTTGGCCAGCGTCCACGGCGAGCCCGCAAAGCCAAGCAACGCCGTCTTGGTGCCGAGCTGGGCGCGGATCAGCTTGAGCGCCTCGGCCACGTAGTGCAGCCGGTCCACCACGGCGTTCACGTCGAGCTTTTCCACGTCGGCCGCGGTGCGGACGGCGAAGTCCATGCCGATGCCGCCGGCTTCGCGAAACTGGTAGCCCTGGCCCAGGCCCTCGCAAACGACGAGGATGTCGCTGAACAGAATCGCCGCGTCGAAGCCGAAGCGGCGGATGGGTTGCAGCGTGACTTCGGCGGCGAGTTCGGGCGTCTGGACCAGTTGCAGGAACGTGAACTTCTCCTTCAACGTCCGGTATTCCGGCAGGGCGCGGCCGGCCTGGCGCATGAGCCACAGCGGCGGACGCGGGACCGGTTCACAACGAACGGCGGCGAGGAAGAGGTTTCGGCTGTTCATGGTTTCGGCGGAGCCGGACCGCGGTTGATCAGACTGCCGACCCTGCGCGGAACTGCGCTCCGGGAGATTGCTTGTCGAATACATCACGTTTAACGCCAACCTGCGAGCTTCGCTACGACTTAGGCCACGCACGAAAACGTCGCGTTCACGTGTCATTCAGCATAAGGCCGAAACCGGGCAAAACTATACCGTTCTTGCCGGTTAATGCACATATTTTGTGAAGCCGGGCCGCCGCGCCTACGCCACGATCCGCACGGCGTCCTGCGTGCCAAAGGCGTTCGGCACGTGGAGCGGACAGACGGGGTCATCGCGCCATTCGCCATCCACAAGGAAGCGGTAATGATAGGTGCCCGGGGGCAGCGGCACGGAAACCTTCCAGCGCCCGCGTGGGCTGCGTTTGAGGGGAATCGGGTGCGCCAGCCAGCCGGTGAAGTCGCCCGCCAACAGGACGGACTGCGCCGCCGGAGCGTCCAGCGCGAATTCCCGCTTGGGAATGACGGTCGTCGTTGCCATAAACCACGGTTTTCCGGACTTATCCTACGCCCGACGACGCGAACGCGCCACCCGTCCGGCTCAGAAACGGTATTGCATGCTGGCGTAGATGAGATGCGCCTCGCTGTCGTCGTGGCCGCCGCTCAGTTGGTCGGTGTAACGGAAGTAACCGTATTTCAAATTCGCCCGCACGTGCGGCGTGAGCCGGCGCGAAATCATGGCCGTGGTGCCGTGTTCCTCCGCGCCCGCGCCGAGCGGCACGCCGACGACGGAATTGTCCTGATAATCGTCGGCGCGGTAATAGAAATATCCCAGGTTCAAATCCGTCTTGTCGTCCAGCACCAGCGTCGAGTTGAAATTGACGGTCCAGTAATTGTTCTGCGCGTCCAGCACCGCCTGCGTGTAGTCCGACACCGGCGTGTGCGTCGTGCTGAGGACGTAGTTGAAGCCGGCCTGCAACGACAGCCGCGACCACGGCGTCCACGTGGCATTTTGCGCGATGATGTGGCTGTTCAGTTCCGAGGATTCCGTTTCACCCAGGCCGGAAACGGCGTCGGGCTTCGTGTGCACCGTCGAGAGCTGGTATTCGTAACGGCTGACCAGCGTGACGTTGCGCCACGGCCGGAGCGTCAACCGCACGTTGCCGTCATACGTCTCGAAGTTCTGCATCACGAGATACGCGGGGTAGCGGTTGGCGGAATCGTTGGCCGTGCTGTCCACCGGATGGTCGTAATCGTAGGCGTTTCGCTTGTAATAACCGCCCACGTCGAGCGATGTGCGCGGCGCCAGATACCAGCGGACGCCGGCCGAGTATTTCTGGAAGAACCGGCTGTCCTCCGATTGCCGGTTCACCGGCGCGATTTGTTCGAGGCCGCCGTTCTCGTTCAAATTGCCGTCGCCCTGCGTCCATTCGCCGCGCGCATACAGCACCCAGTTCGTGATGCCGGAGTAGTTGACGTCGAGCCGTTCGGTCACGTCCAGCGTGTCGCCGTCGGACCGGCTGCTGGTGAACACCGGCGCACTCGTGCCGGACGTGCGAAAGGCGCCGGAATCCGCGTTCCAATCCTCCTTCTGCACGCGCAGGGATGGCGTGATGGTGAGATCCTTCGCGGGCAGCGTCATCAGGTTCAGGTTCATCACGTAGTCGTTCACCTCGCCGCCGCCGCTGAGGTCGTAGTAACCCAGTCCGTTGGCCACGCTCGGCGCGTAGCTGACATCGAAGTCGTTGCCGTAAACGCGGCTGCCGGAGTAATCGCTGTTCATCGTGCTGAACAGAAAACCCGACGAAAGAAAGATCTTCTGCTTGAACCACGTCTCGCTGAACGCATGCACGCTGAAGAAGTCGTAGGACGTGCCTTCGCGATCGGTGAGATACGCCTGGGTGGGTTCGCCCGGGAACTGCACCATCTTGCGCGCGTCGTCCAGCGTGCCGGTTTCGTAACGCAGGCCCAGGCCAAGGGTGGTGGACTTGATGTGGTGCTTCGCGTCCAGCTCGAAAATGTCCACCGTCTCGTCGAGGTCGTAGAAGCCGGGATTCAACGCGCGCGTGAAGGCGTTGAAGTTCGGATGTGACTGGCCCCAGCTCGTGGAACTCTTGTCGCCGTCGCGGAAGCGGTGCGTGTATTTGAACGTCACCTGCGGCACGTTCTCCAGCCGCAGCCCGGCTTCGAGCGAAAACTCGCCGCGATCCAGCCCCAGCGCCTCGTCGGAGCCGGGCAATGGATACCAGAGGTCGTCCGGCCGGTAATATCCCCCGTTGCCATCATACCACGTGCGGAACTCCGTGTAGTTGAACCGCAGGTAACCCAGCTTTTCGCGCCGCAATTCCAGGCCGAGCTTGTAATCGTGCTGATCGAACAACGCGCGCCCGTCGAGCGTGAGTGTGGTGCGCTTGTCCACGTTCGCCTGGTAATGCAGGTCTTCGAGCCCGCCGAAGGCGCCGGCGCCGTGCCGCAGCCGTTCCTCCGCCTGCGCCTGGCTGCCTTTTGTGAACAAGCCGCCGGCGGAAAATTCCACCCAGTTGTTGTAGGTGTCCTTGCCGCCCTCGAACATCTCCTCGGGCGTCGGCGGCTTTTCGGCCTTCGGTTCGTCGGCCGCCCGCGCCGCCACGACGCCCGCCGCGAGCGCGGTGCCGATCACGCAATGGCCCAGCCAGGCCGCCCGGCGGGGAAGTTTTTTCCGTCTGGATCGCGATGTGGTTTTCATCTGCTTGCCCGTTGCGTCGTTAGAACCGGAGCGAGGAGTTCACCCGGGAGCCGTGGACGGCCTCGTGACAGCCCGCGGTCCAGCACGTGCCCTGTTGCAAACGCACCGTGTGGTCGGAACCGCCAATCAAAACCCGGCCGCTCTGCACCTGTTGGAAATGGCACTTCAGGCACAGCGTCGAGTTCCGCTCCGTCAACAGCTTGGCGTTCACGCTGCCATGCGGAATGTGGCACGTCGTGCAGCCCTCGCGGGTGGCTTCGTGTTCAAACACAAACGGACCGCGCTGCGCCGGATGGCATTGCAGGCAGTTTTCCTCGGAGGCCAGCAGGGCCGTGCTGCCGCCCACGTGCGCCGAGCCCTTGTGCGGCGGATGGCATTGCGTGCAGGACATGCGGCCCTCGGGCACGGGGTGATGACTCGGCAGGTTGAACTGGCCGCGCACGTCGGCGTGGCATTGGTAGCATACCGTCTCCGTGGCCCGGGCCTTGGTCAGCATGGGCTGGGCGCCCAGCCCTGCGGAACGCGGACGCCCGGAGGTGAAACTGAACGGCGGCTTCACTTCGCCGCCCGAATCCGAATGCAGGCTGGCCGGGCCGTGGCAGGATTCGCAGCCGACGTCCAGCGCGTTTTTGCCCTCGGCAATCAGCCGGTGGTGATCCGCCGTCTTGAAGTCGCGATAAATGTCGTCGTGGCACTGCTCGCATTCCTTCGAGCCGATGTATTTTGCGCCGGGCACTTCGGGCAGCACGACCGCCGCACGGTTGACCGTCCGGCACGAAATGGCCGCCACCACCAGCACCAGGGCGCCGGCGGCGAGCAGCAGCCCGCGCCGCCGCGGCGTGATCCCGGATTTGAAGGGATTAAAGTTGCGCTTGCTCATGTCGTTTGCGGTTGGGGGTTACGTCGTGAATCCGCTGCGTCATTGCTTCAACTCGGCCTGCACCCAGTTCATCGCGGCATCGAGGAGGGTGATCGAATACGGCCCATTGTGAACACCGAAGCTGCCGTCGTGGTAGACGAGATAAAGATTGTAGCGCGCCTTCTGGATGTTGGCGGGAATCAGCTTTTGTTCGGTGCTGGTCGGTCCCGCCGGGCCGGCGGACAAGCCGCCCGGCGTCGAATATTCCCAGGCGAGCGCGCCATACTTCGACTGCAAGGCGGCGGGCGCCTTTGTCAGCGCCCACTGATCCAGCGCCGCCTTCACGTCCTGAATGCGGGTGCCGATGGTGGTCATCGTAAATTGCGCCAGCAATTCAGGGAACGGATGGCACTGCGCGCAGGCGTCATACGAATTCACCTGGAACGAATGGCCCGTCACCGCCGCGACCGTCTCCCCCTCGGCGGGGCGGGTTTGCATGTGGCAGCCGACGCATTGGTTGGTGATCAACAGCGCGTGCGCCGCCGGAAAGGCGTTGGTCGAGCCATCGGTCCGTTCGCCCACCGTGCCCAAGAGCATGTTGTATTGCGGCGAGTGATGCGGCGGCCGGCTGGAACTGCTCCACGTGGCGCCGCGATGGTTGTGGCATTGGGCACACACGTTGATGTTTGGGTTGTATTTGTTCGTGAAGACGTCCGACGTCGCCAGGAAGTAATCATTCGTCGAGGCGACGGGATAACGCAGCTGCGCCGGATTCGCGTTCGTTTGATGCGGGTCGTGACAGACCACGCACGTCAGGCCCACATTCGCGTCGTTGGTGACGGTCAGCGGGTTTTCTCCCTTGATCAAGGCCAGCCGCGCCGACCCCGAGTGACACCGGCCGCAAGTGTTGACGCGGCCGGGATCGCTCATGTCCTCGACCACCTGGAAGTGTCCGCTCGTGCTCCATTCGTCGAACGTCGGATGATGCGCGCCCGTATGGCAGCCGCCGCACACCTGCGCCGCCAGTTCCACGCGCGGCCGGAAGGCGAGGTCGTCCGGATTCGCGGCGTGATTGCCGGCCGGGCCATGACAGTTTTCACATTGCACGCCGGCCAGGTAAGGCGTTGCAGTTTGATTCTGGTATCCGCTCGGCAGGCCGTAACCGACCGTGTGGCACACGAGGCAGCTGGGATTTTGATCCTGGCGCACGGCCTGCAGCGTCTCCAGCGCGTGCGCGTGCCGGGTGTTCATTTCCGAATCGTGAATGTTCCCGTGGCACTCCGCGCAGGCGGCGGCCCCGGCGTATTGCGGCGCCGGACCCGACACGCGGAATAATGCGCTGTTGGTCAGGTTCGCAATGGTGACCATCCGGTTGAGATTCGCCGCGCCGACCTGCAGCCAGGCGGAACTCTGCAACGCCGGCTTTTGGTAAACCTTGTAGTAACCCGAAGGCCCATCCCAGGTAAGCGTGACGCCGTTGGTGTCCTTGGTGATGCCGGTCATCACCGGCAGACCGGGCATGCCGCCGGGCTGGGTGATGCTCAAATGCTGCGCCTCTTGAGCAAACGCAGTCAGTGCCACGCCGCCCATCGCCACCGCCAAGGCAACGGCGCCTGCCGCGTTGACCCATCTGGCCTTGATGCCGTTCATAAGTTGCAAGCCGGTCATCCTGCAATGGTTGTCGTCCGGGCGCGGGGGAGAACGATGACCCAGCCAGCCCCCGCCGCCCACACCGGTCCGAAAGTCGAATCGGTTGCCCCAGTGCGCCTTCAGACTAATCGGCCGGCCAGAATTGACTTCACGGATATTGGCGGATGCTCTCCCTGCGTTGGCTATGACTGAACAAAATCCCCGCATTGAAGGCCGTCAAGCAGTTTGATGAACCACCCGGCGGCAGGCACACGCAAAGGGGGGATGCGCCCCGCAGACAAACAGGGACGTCTTTGGCTCGAATGAGGCGTGCGTGATAACGCGCGGCGCGGTGTAAGCAGAATTGAAGGCGGTCAATGACCGCAAAACAAAACCCACAAAGAAAGAGGATAACATGAAAGCCATGAATTCAATTCCGCGTTATGTGCTGTTGACGTTTGCGGTGGCGGCCCTGACCGCCGCCCCGTCCGTGCTGGCCCAGCCCAAGGGGGCCGAGCTGCTCATCACCCGCAAGGCGCCGGTGAGTGAAGCCAACAGCGCACCCAAGGCCTGCCCCAAATGCCAGGACAAGGCCATGCGCATGACTGCGCCCCAGTTCAAGGGCGCCGGCACCGCACCCGCGCAAAAGGTGATGGTCCATCAATGCCCGACCTGCGCAAACCAAAGCGTGACCCAGGGACACGGCAAACTGGCGGTTACGGCAGTGAAGCATACCTGCACGGCGAGTGATTGCACGTGCTGCGGCACGTCCTCGTAAGACGGCCGCCTTGCCATGGAGCGGACGGCGAATCGGCTGTCCGCTCCAGTTTGTTTGAATCAGGGGCAACTGTGCGGCTCGCCTCCGGTTCCTCAACTGGAAAGCCTGCTCCGGCGGCGGGGGCATTTTTGAGAGCATCCCGTGTTCGGCCTTCTTGGGCTTGTCCCGATCGCGATTCAAAAACAGGCTTCCGTCACTGTCTTGGTTTCTTACGAGGTGCGCCCGGATTCGTCCCTTTCAACTAGACCTTCATGTCTGCGGTCTGTGAGAAGCACAATGATGGCGGCTATGGCACCAAGGGCGGCAGCTATCTTTTCTATGCCATGCGTAAACCCGAGCAACACGAGTGGCACAGTAACAAGGATCCCGATTACCAACCCAAGCTGCTGCCATAACTTTTTCGGACTCGAACCACGCCGGTAGGTGGCGCAACTGCAAACCAACGATACCAAAGCATACGTGCCCAAGAGCCACCAAATCACAAACACAATGTTTCCAGGGTGGCCTCCCATAAATACCGCCGGCAACGCGAACAGCAATACTCCAAGGCTCAGCAAAGCGTGCAACACAATCATTGGCAGGCAGCCAAATACGAGCAACAAAACCCGGCATAGCTTGATTCCGGCATCCATATGCGAGCTGCTAGTTAGCATGGCTTTTGCTGAGAACGAAAAGGGCCAGCTCTCCGGCGTAAACGGGAGTTGCGCCGAATGAGCGCCGCCGAGCCACCAGTTGTGGGGCTCACGCCCCGGACAACCCAGGAACGAAGCGCAAATGCCATGCAGGCCTATCTAATCCGGCAGACCCCGGCCGTCCCGCGCCAAGCGCCGGGCCCGGCCCATCCCGCTCCCCATCAACGCAACCGCCCGTTTAACTCATGCGCCCCCACGGAAGACGGGCAGCCTTTCATCGTTCACCTGACAAACGACTCGGTGAGGAGTGCTGCCGCTTCGCCTCCTCACGCAGGCCACTGGCAACTCTGGCAATGCGCGAATACGCTGCTAAAAAAAGGAAAACCGCGGTGGCCGCAAAGAAAGCCCAAAGGGGCACTTCGTAAGAAGGGTAGCACAGGAGCAGCAACCCACCGATGAAGGCAAAGATTGCAAAGCCCAACAGAATGGCCTGTCGAAACCGCCGCATCTCCGTTGCCAGTTCACGGATTGCTGCCGGCGTGTCTTGATTCTCGTTATTCATGGCGTGAGGGGATGCCACCTGAACAGCAAGGCTTTCACTGAAAGCTCCCGCCGTGTCTGCGCCCCGGCCCGGTTCATTGCGGGTGTTCGTAGCAGAACAGAATCAGCCGGAACTCGTTGGCGGCCGCGTCCGCCGTGTAAACCCGGACCACTCCCTTGTGGTGGTTGTCAGTGTAATGAAAGGCAAAGTCCCGGAGGGCGGTGGCCGCCACGGTCTCGGAACCGTAGAGGGTTTCGCCGGACGCCAGAATCAACCGCTGCATCTCCGCCCGCAGACCCTCCAGCAATTGTTCGCGGGTTCCCGAAGTCATCGTCACCGCGTATTGCGCATGGACCTCGTGGCTGCGCCGGTCATTCCCGCCGCCGCCGGCCAGTTCGGTGATCCGGACCCCTTGCGCGCCACCGACCCGCTCCACCAGGGATTTGGCCAGCAACGTGTCCGGCAGTCCGGAACTGGTGTAGGCGCTCCGGTCACAGGCCGTCAGCAGGATGGCGGCGAGCAAAATTCCGAGTCCGGCGAAGGTGGGTTTCATGACGGGTGCAGTAATGCCGGAGCCGCATCCTTCTGGCAAACCCAGAATCGCCGCCTCACCGGTTGCGGATCGGCCCGCCCGGGCGGAAAGGCCATGCAGTCATGCAGGCCACAGCGTTCGGGCAGGGCCGGGCGCGCCTACATCAGGGTCAGCAGGTAAATCGCCACCGCCAGCCCGGTGAGCGCAAGGACGCCCGCCACCGCGAAGGCGAAGAGCGAGCCGTAGGCTTCCCGGAATTCGCCGCGGTCGATGGCCTGGATCTGGCGATGGTGACGCAGCGCGGCCGTGATGTTCACCAGCAGGCCGATCCCAATCAGCGTGACGCCCACCGGCAGGGAAAAGCCGTTGTGGGGAATCCTGGCCGATGCCTTGTTCATCGCAAACCATTCCTGCAAGAACAGGCCAAAGCGCGCCACCACAAAGCCAAAGCCCATGAGGGCAATCCCGGTGCGAACCCAGGCCAGGAAGGTGCGTTCGGCGGAAAGGTAGGTGCGCGGGTCGCCGGGCGGAAACCCGCCGCCGGCTCGAGGTTTTTCATCGGTGGTTTTCATGGCCGCCGGAAGGCCCGGCAACCGCGGAGCCTAGGCGTCGCCCGCCGGACCGTCAACCGCCCCAACGCGCCATTCGCGGAAGATCAGGAAGGACGCGCGCCCATTTACAACGCCGGCCGCGCCGGTGCCGCCGCGCTGCGGAGCACCGTGCTGGCAGTGGTTTTTCCGGCCGGCGCCGCTTCAATCCAGACCGCGTCGTTCAGATAAGCGCGCACGTAATCGTAGGGAATGGCGGCGTCGCGCGGGCCGCCACCGGAATTGCGAATCAGAAACACCCCGCCGCCGGGCGCCCCCGCCTCGTCCTTGTATCCCACGAGCAGCACGCTGTGGCCGTCGAACACGTCGGCCGGCGCCGTCATTTGCAGGACGTGGTCCGTCCACGCCTCGTGCTTCGGCCAGCGGAAGCCGCCGCACACGGGCCAGCCGCGCGCGAGGGTGCGCTTGAGTTCCGCGAATTGGGCCTCCGTCACCCCCGTGGTCACATCCCACGGTTTGATCCAGTGCAGGCTGAGACCGGCCTCTTTGGTTTCACGCGCCCGCGACAGGATCGCTTCCGCCGGATGGAGCTGCGGGTCAAAGTCGTCGTGATACGGAAAGTTTGTTTCGGTGCAAATGCCGTAAGCCTGATAACCGCGCCACAGGTCCGCGAAGAAGCCGCCGTCCTGGGAATTGGTGGCGGCTTGATTGGAGGCCCAGTTGAGGAATTCGACGCTGAGAACGGTTCCGGTATGCTGCCGTTCGGCCAGCGCAAACTCCAGCGCGCCCGTCAGCGCGAACACCGAGCACGTGCCGCGGTGGCCCTGCGGGCGCACCGGCAATTGCCAGCGAACAAACGCGGGCCGCAGGTCGGCCTTCGCCGGCAGCGCAGCCACGTCCGCTGCCGCTCCGCCACCGACCAAACCGGGCAAGAAACAAATCATCGCCCACGACCGCCAAAATCGGGAACGCATGCCGGGAGAATTACCCGCGCCTGCCCATCCGCACAGCCAAAACTTCGACCGTCAAAGCCGGCGCCGAGCTATGGCTGTTTGATGCGCTGCAACACATCCAGCTGCGCCTGAAAATCGGCGGTGATTTGCTTGAGCTTTTCGGCCTGGGCGGTTTGCACCTGTTGCAGGGTCTTGGCGGCGGCTTCTTGTTCGCTGACCGAGCCTTGCCGGCGGGCGTCCGCCAGTTTTTGCTGGGCCTGTTCCAGTTCGGTCTGCATTTCGGCCACCGCCGCCTTGAACTTCTCCAACGCCACTTCGCGCAGCCGTTGCGAGCCGTCCTCCAGCGTCAGCGTCGCCACGTCCGGCAATTGCTGTTTGAGCGATGCGACCGCAACCGCGTCGGGTTGCGTCGCCGCGGCGGCGACCACGGCCGCTTCCGTGGTGCGCGTCGTCACGTGCTGAATCGCCCGGGTCAAATCCGATTCCAACGCCGGCTCCCAATCGGGCGACAGCCGGCTGAGGGTTTCCTTCCGGTCGCCGCAAACCACCACGAGACCGAGATAACACGCATCGCCCTGATCTTGGTTGAAGGCCGTGATGCCATCCTTGGCGGCCGTCCGCGGGGCAACGTCCGCCGCCACGCGGGTCACGGTCAAACGGCTGTTCGCTTCGGTCTGATACAGCGCAAGGAAGCGGTCCACGCGGCCGGCGAAGGCGCGCAGGTTTTCCGGCGCGCTGGACGGATCGAGCACGGCGTAAAGGCGGATTTCAACCGGGGCAGTCAGTCCGCCGAGCACACCCCGGGTGGTTTCCGTCAAGCCGCTCGCCGCATCGGCCCCGGCCGCGTCGGCGCCCGCGCGGCCCACCGGACGATGAAACCAAACGGCGCTGGCCGCGAGCCCGAGGAGAAAGCAGACGGCCACCAGAATCGGGGTGCGGACGCTGGCCGTTTGGCGGGACAAAGTTGCCGCCGGGCGCGCGCCTGGCGTGGGGATGTTACTTCTTGGCATACGACAATCGGGTTATTACGGCTCCCTCCGCCGGCAACCCAAACCGGCGAACGCGCGGGATTTTTGTTTTACCTCGGGCGCCGGCTCCCGCCACCGGCGCCGTGAAATTCAAGACCCCTCCCCGTGGCGCGGGGAGGGGCTGTAAGCGACCGCTCGCCGCGCGTTACAAACTCGGCACGACGCGGAAGAACTGCTGCACGTTGTTGCGCGTTGACGTCATGAAGGACATCGATGTCCCGGTGCCGGCGATGGGCGTGCCCACGTTGGTCCAGCCGCCGCCCAAGGTGGAGATGGCCTGGATTTGGTAGGTCTTGCCCGCTTCGGTGTCGAAGACGACCTCAGCCGCCGTGTAGATGCGCACCGGCGAATTGGTGCCACCCACGGAGCCTGTGTTCGCCCAGACCACGCCGTCCGGCAGAGCGATGCCCGCGACGGTCGGATTCAGGCCGAGGCTGAACTTCAGCCAGTTCGGGATGCCGTCACCCGCCGGCATCGCATTCGGCGCCGCGTTGGCGTTGGTGATGGAACCGAAATACTGGATCTGCCAGGCATCCGGCAGGCCATCCATGTTGGCGTCACCCGTCAGGTCGCCGATGGACGCCTTGAGCAGTCCGACGGCGAACGGCGCGTTGTGAATGCCCAAGCTGCCGTCCGCACTGACGAACTGCCAGTTGTAGGCGGCCTGCAGATACTTCGCTGGCCAATTGGTTTTGACTGAAAGACGCGTTTGCACCGCACCGTCGACGACGCCATTGGCATTGGGCAACAAGGTGCTGAGTTTATTGAGCAGATGTTGCACCTCGGTTTGCACGCCCTCAGTGAGTCCGTCGCCATCGTAGTCCTGACGAACCATGTCGAACGACTCGATCGGGCCGTGGCATTGAACGCAGACACCAACCATGTCCACCGTGCCGGTGCCGTTGGTGTAACTCATCTTGAAGGTATGACCACCGGCTTTGGTGAAGCCAGGATCGGTAGCGGCAACTTCCTGCATGTGACAGCCGGCGCAGGTGTTGGTGATGGCATAGCGATGCGCCGCACTGGGAATGTTCTGGCCGTAAGTGACGGCATTGACGCCTTCGAGCATGTCCGCCTGTGGGCTGTCATGCACCCCAAAGGCCGAACCGCCAACCCACGTGGGCAGGCCGGCCGGATAATTCACAAGGCTGTTGGTCACCGAACCGTTGCGGCTGTTATGGCATTGCATGCAGAAGGCTCCCATGCCCGCATTCGTCACCACCGTGCCTTCGGACAGCGTGATGCTTGTGCTCAGCCGCAGTTGGTGCGGATTGGTGGCATCATGCGGATCATGGCACGTCTGGCAGGTAATCGCCTCGTATGCGGTGTTTGGCGTGTAGTTGAGCGTGGTGGGATGGGCATTCTGATTTGTCATGCCGCCTGCTTCCGCCCAAGCTTCAAAGCCGGAGGCCGTGTGGCAACGGACACAGGCCACCCGGGACGGGCCGGACGGAGTGCGTGTGGCCGACGCGTGTGCCGAGTTGTTCCATTCCGCCGTTTTGAAATGGTGGGTCAGGCTGTCATGGCATTGCGCGCAATCGCCCGCCGCCATGCTGACGCCGAGCCGGGGCCAGTTGGCTACATTCGTCTGACCCAACGCCGCGGCGTGTTCGCTGCCCGGGCCGTGGCAGCTTTCGCACTGGATGTTGGCCACCGCGCGCAAGCTGGCGGGCATGGCGTCCCAATTGGTCGGGCTGAGCGTTGTCGGAAAGGTCCAGTTGGTCGCCGTGGCGATGTCGTCAAACCCGCCGTTCACGGCCAGCGAATTCGTGTCGTAGCCCACCACGTGGCACGACGTGCAATTCTTGGTAAAGTGGTCGGTGCTCACCCCGTTGATCGCATCCTTGAAGGCGTGGGAATGCAGCGTGTTCGTCCAACTGCCGTAAACATTCTCCGCGATGGCGCCGCCGCTGTGGCAGAGCGCACAGGTCTGCACACCCATGTAGGTCGCCGCCGTGAGCGGCTTGGTGATGTTGGTGCTGCCGCTGCCATTGTCGGTAACGATGGCCACCTGCACGGCGTATTGACCCACCACGTCAGGCCGCAGCAACGCGCGGCCGGCCACCCGCAACGTCAGGCGGTCCGCCATCTTGTAGGTCGGCACGTTGCCGCCGAGCGGGCTGTTGGTGATGACCGCCGCCGAACCCACCGGCTTGGTGACCAGGGTCCAGGTGACGCTGGTGATGTTCGAGGATGGGATGCTCAGGTTCACCAGGGCATCCAGGTAGAAGGGCACGCCCACGCCCACGGTGTTGAGGCCGCCCGAAGTCTCCGAGCCGCCAGGCAGGCCGTAGTCTTTAATTTCCTGGGGCGTAAGCGGCCGGGTGTCGAGCAGGGCGTTCAACGCCGGCGCAGCCGCCTGTGCGAGCGCGGCACCGAGGGTTAGCAGCGCCACCGAGCCAAGCCGGCCCGCGACGCGTGTCATGGAGTTGCACATAGTCGATCTGTCCTGTTGTTGAGTTTTTGAGGTCACACGATCTTGGTTGGAAATTAAAAGGGCGCCAGCCGGCGACTACTCGCTTCTTGCCAAATGCCCGTCATTATTTGCTTTGTCATTTGCATCCGGTTCCACCAGAGGTTCTGATGGTTGATGGAGTCTAAAGTGGCGCGTTGTTTCTGGGGGTGAACAAACCGGTCGGGAGGTTTCAGCCGAAACACGCCACCGCGCCCAGCGCAGCGGCCGGTTCCGCAACCGCCCGGCCTGCTGCGGGCGGCACCGCGTTGAGCCGCGCCAGAATTTCGGCCGCGCGCGTCGCGATGATGGTGCGACAGAGGCCGAGTTCGTGTTCCCGGTTGCGCACGTGCTCCTGCACGATCGCCTGCAGGTGGTCGATGTTGTAAAGGTAAACGCCCGGCACCTGCTGCACGTCCGCATCGATGTCGCGCGGCACGGCGATGTCGATGAGGAACAGCGGCCGGCCGTGACGGGCGCGCATGGCGGCGGCCACCGCTGGCCGCTCCAAAATCACGCGGCGGGCGCCGGTGGAGCTGACGACGATGTCCGCCTCGACCAGGGCCGGCAGCAGTTGCTCGAAAGGCAGCGGCTGCCCGCCGATTTCGGCGGCCAACACGCGCGCCTTCTCGAGTGAGCGATTGACCACGAGCACGCGGTTGGCGCCTTTCTTGGCCAGGTGCCGGACGCACGCCTCGCCCATTTTGCCCGCCCCCACAATCATCACCGTCTTGGCGGAGAAGTCGTGATCGAAAATGCGCTCGGCCAGTTCCACCGCCACGCTGCCGACCGAGGTGGCGCCGCGGCCGATGGCCGTGCCGGAGCGGATTTCCTTGGCCACCTGGAAGGCTGTCTGGAAGAGGCGATTGGTGATGCGGCCCGTCAATTTTGCCTCCTGCGCGGCAAGATACGCCTGCTTCACCTGGCCGGTGATTTCCGTTTCGCCCAGCACCATCGAGTCCAGCCCGCTCACCACGGCGAACAGGTGTTTGACCGCTTCCGCCCCCTCCTTCACATACAACGACCCGCCCACGTCGTTGCCGTCCCGCGCCAGCAGACGGAACAAGGCGGCCCCGTCGGGCCACGCGGCGTCCGTGACCGCGTAAATCTCGACGCGGTTGCAGGTGGAAACGAGCACCACTTCGCGCAGACCGCCGTTGATCTTGAGCCGGCAGGCGCTGCACCGCACCCGCGCCGGCGGCACCGCCACCTGCTCCCGCACATCGACACTGGCCGTCTTGTAACTCAACCCGGCAACAAAAAACTTCATGTTGAACTCTCTGGTTACGAGGGTGATAAAAGGTTGAAATCCCGGCGGACGGACCCTGTTCCGCACCGCTTGATGCAAACGTTCCGCCGCCGGCCGCCAATTTCCGTGCCGGCTCCCAATCCGTTCCGTTTGCGTGCTGTCATCACGGTGGCACTCTAAGTCAACGCGCCGGGGCGGCTTGTCCGGGCTTGCCAAAGACTCATCCTTTTTTGCCCGACCCGGCCATGGATTGGTGAGCCGTCGCTATTGGCCGGATGCCGGCGCATCTTTGGCGGGCATCGTCGTGCTGGCTGGCGACCCGGGTTTGACACCGTCCGCGGCCGGCTCCGTGGCCAGCGGATGTTCGTCCTCCATCCAATGCTCCGACACGCGGCCGTCCCAGCACGCGAGGTTCACGGGATAAATGTCCGGATCGAACATCACGTGGTAGAAGTGCCAGACGAGAATGGCGAGGCACGCGAGGATCGCCTCGTAATAATGAATCGTGGTTGCCACGTCGATGACCCAGCGCGGGAGGAATTGCGTGACTTCCATCTTGAACCAGATGGCGAGCCCGGTGACGCCCATGATGATCGTGCCCCACACAACGGCCCAATACTCCAGCTTCTCCGCGTAGCCAAAGCGTTTGAACCGCGCCTTCTCCGGGCGGGTGCCCGTGAGATAACGCGCGTTCGCCACAACGTCCCGTGCGTCCTTCGCCTCCGGCAGGAAATCCCGCAGCAGCCGCCGGCCGTCCCGGGTGAACAGCAGGTAGCTGACGTGATAGAGCCCCAGCCCGAGCATGATCACGCCCGCCACGCGGTGCGTCCAGCGGCGGAAATCCTCATGCGCTCCGAGCAGCCGCGCCAGCCACGAATCGGGGAACTTCAAGGCAAAGCCCGTCACGGCCAGCACGATGAAACTCGTGAGCAGGATGAAATGCTGCCAGCGTTGCTGGCGGTTCATGCGCTGCACCGTGCGGCGTTCCGCCCGGTGCAGCCGGATCCATTTGCGCAGGAACAGCAGCCCATTGTGCACCAGCATCACGCTGATCGTGACGATGATCAGCACCACATAAATGCGCCGCACCCACGCGTTGACCTTCCCGCCCAGATCGGTCGCCTCCGCCGGCGGCACCTCGGCCACGTGAATTTTGCCGCTGGCAAACTTCGTCGTCGCGCCGGGATGACACTTGCCGCACGTGGCCACGAGGTTCTTCGGATTGATGCTGGAGCGCGGATCGCTCGACGGCAGCACGAGGTGGTAACCGTGGCAGCTCGCGCAGTTCGCCGCGAGCGTGGACCCGTATTGCGAGGCCAGGCCGTGGTAGCTCTCGAAGAAGGTTTTCACGCGGTCCGCCGGCAGGTTGAACTTGCTGTTGATGCGCTCGGAGGCGTGGCATTTGCTACAAACGTCCGCGGAAATCTTGAGCGAGGCGTTGGTCTTCAACTGCTCGATGCGATGCTCTGAATGACAATCGATGCACGTGGGCGCTTCGCGTTTGCCTGCGGCCACGGCCTGCCCGTGCACGCTCGCCGCCACGTCGGCCGCCGCCTGGTCGTGACAGTTCCCGCAGGTCTTCGCGAGATTGGCGAAATACAGCGGCGACGCCGGATCGGTGATGGGCTTCAGCTCGTGGGAATCATGACAATCCGTGCAGGTCGGCGCCGCGGCATCGCCCGCCGCGAGGGCCAGCCCGTGCACACTCTCGGTGTAACTCTCCGACTGGCGCGCGTGACAGCGGGCGCAATTCACCTTCTCCGCCGCCACGTTGTCGTCGGGATGTTTGGTGGTGATGTCCGCGTGGCAGGCCTGGCAGGTGTTCGTCTGATGCACCGACGCGCGCAACACCGCCGCGTTCACGAACAGGGAAACGGCGCGCCCCTCGGCGTTGGTTTTGGTCAGCGTCGTGTCGCTGTGACACTCGAGACAATCGCTGTCCTTGATGGTTTCCGCGGCGTGGCCGCCTGCCGCCAGCACAACCAGCAAGAGGCCCAGCGCCGCCCGCACTGTATTGCTGGCGCCCGGCATCATGCCCCAGCATCGGCCCGCGCGCCCAAACTGCTCTACACCGCTTGGCGATTGCTTCGCATTTTTTGCGAGCACGCGCCGCCGGCAGGCGGCCAAGGCAACAGGTTTTGGGCTTGGGGCGTGCCGCCCACCCTTTCCGTTCAGTCCTCTGCGCCGTCCCCTTCCGCCGCCCGTCCCGTGTCGGCGCACAGGCCGCGCCGGGTCGCCGCGGCGAATTCGAGAAACGTCTTCGCGGGCGCGCTGGTGAACTGCGGTTCCGCGGCGGCCAGGGCGTCACGGAACGGACGGCCCGACCGGAGGACCAGGTGATAAAGCTGTTTCAGCTCCAGCCGGTCCGCGGCGGAAAAACCGGCGCGCCGCAGGCCAATCACATTCAAACCGCACACGCCGTTGTCGCCGCGCGCAATGCAGAACGGCGGCAAATCCTTGCTGATGGCCGCGCCGCCCTGCATCAGCGCCAGCGGGCCGACGCGCACGAACTGGTGCACCAGGCAGTTGCCCGAAATGAACGCACGGTCCCCCACCGTCACGTGGCCGCCGAGCAGCGCGCCATTGGCCAGAATCACGTGGTCGCCCACGAGGCAGTTGTGCCCGACGTGACAGTGCGCCATGAACAGCCCGTGCGAACCGATGACCGTGTCCTCGGCCGGCTTGTTCGAGCGATGCACCGTGACGTGTTCGCGGAAGACGTTCCCCTCGCCGATGCGCAGGCGCGTCGGTTCGTCCCGGTATTTCAAATCCTGCGGCGCGTCGCCAATGACACAGCCGGCGTGGAAGCGGTTGCGCGCGCCGATGGTGGTGATGCCGGTGAGGTAAACGTGCGGTCCGACCACGCAGCCCGCGCCCAATTCGACGCCGCCGTCAATCACCGCGTAGGGGCCGACCTGCACCGTCGGGGACAGTTTTGCGTCCGGGTGCACAATGGCCGTGGGATGAATCGCTGGGTTAGCCACAGATTGCGCCGGTCGGTTGCATTGATTTCAGATGGGGAGAAATTGGCAAATTGCTGGGAAAACTAAAGCCTATTCGGGCGAACCCGGCAGAATTTCCCTTAACCGGCGGCTGCCCTTACTGACAGTGCCAGTGTGGAAATCAGACGGGTTCAGGTGCACGTCGGTGGTGATTTCAAGCGGTCAGAGGTCAGACTCACTGAAGTCCCGTCGGCAGTCGCGACTTTCAGCAAGAAGAGCGCAGCGGCGATGAAAGGCGCAGTCTGCCGGCCATGAATTCAGACTGCCTCCGAATAAACATTTGCATCCCGCTCACCCCAATTTGCCAAACAGCCGCATAGCGGGCTGCTCGACAAGCTGGTCCTCGGTGTAGGCGTGGGGCATGAGTCTTCAGCGGGCGGCTTTGATCCAGCCGATTTCCAGCCGGAACGGTCCGGCCTGTTTATCCGAAATGAGAAAGCCGACCGAGTTCACCTTCGCGGGATTCAGTGTCAGCGCGTCCGTCAGCACCCGGCCACGGAAGGTGGGAACAAAATCCTTGAAGGCCAGCCGATGTTCTTCCCATTCACCCGGCTTTGTTGTGAAACTGCATTGGTAAAGCGGCGTGTCGAAACCCGCCCCGGTGCGAACGGTAAATTTGTAAGTTCGTCCATCCCCGCGCACTCGCAGGATGAAGGCGGTCAGCCCGGCGAGATCGTCGCGCACGGGCGCGGAACGCACAGAGGCGAACCCGCCGTTGTTCTCCAGTCGAACCGTGCCGCTGAAAATGGCGCAGCCGTTGGTTGGCACCTTAAACTGACTGGTGGAAACCCCTCCCATCACATCATCGTTGACCACTTCCCAGGCGGGCGAGTTGGTAGTCGTCTGGAAGTCAAAGAGGGTTTTGTTGGTTGCCGGTTCAGCTTTCATGGCGATGGTCAGGGATGTGAGCGCGCACACGAGAATCAGGCGCGCGGAGTTGGTTAAAGCCGAAGCCATTTTAAGTTTCATAAGTTCAAGGGTTCAGCCTCCACAACGTGCCGTTCAACACGGCTGCAAAACCCACCCACGCCAGATATGGCGCGAGCAGCCAGGCGGCTGCGCGATGCACGCGCCAAAACACCGCGATGGTCCACGCGATGGCCAACCAAAGCAGCACGATTTCTGCAAATGCCACGCCGGTCCAGTGCAGACCGAAGAACAGCGGCGTCCAAAGCGCGTTGAGCGCCAGTTGCGTGAGGAAGATGAGCAGCGGCTTGCGTTGTTTGTCCCAGCCATCGCGTCGCCACACCAGCCATGCCGCCACCGCCATCAACGAGTAAAGCGCCGTCCACACCGGACCGAAGATCCACCCCGGCGGATTCCACACCGGCTTCTTCAATGAGGCATACCATTCGCCCGGCATGAACAATCCGCCCATCGCCGCGGCGGCGAAGCAGAGCAACACCCACCCGATCAGAGCTGGAATATGGCGGTTCATTGAGATTGGCCGGGATACGGTTCGGTAAAAATTTGTTATCTGGTCTTGTTCATCGGTGCAGCAGGAACGGCTAGTATTCGCCGACATCAATCGGCAGCTCGGACTCAATGGTGCGCAACCGCGCCGCCCAACCGCGAGATTCCAGCACAGCCCCGTCAATGACAGGTTGTTCGACAAGCTGGTCTTCAGTGTAGGCGAGTGCGCTCATTTTTGCAGACACATGTCAGGTTTTAAGAAGCTGGAACAATGCAACTTGTGACCTTATTCCCATTTCCTTGTATGGTCCACATTGACAAACAAGGGCCATCGGAAAGGGATGACTTGAGGAAGAACTCTTGCAATGTGTGCCTGTGCGGCATACATTCTGCACGTGAATGCAGTCATGAAAGAGCAGAAAGCTCAACGGTTCGTTGCCCGAGTTTCGGCGGCGGATAAGCAGCTTTTCCAGCGGGCGGCGACCCTTGAAGGACGCTCGATGGCGACTTTCGTCATTGCCCACGCTCGCGAAGTGGCCCGCCAGATCATCAGCCAGAGCAACCTGATCCAACTGAACGCCGACGAATCCGTTCGTTTCGTCGAGGCGTTGCTTGCACCGCCTCGTCAGCCGACACCGGCCATGACGGATTCCATCCGCGCTTATCGGGAATCGGTGAAGAGCGATTTGGGCTAAACATTCCATCCGTTCGCCTCGCGTTCAACCAAGTCGCTCATCGGAAGGAACATTCTGTGCTCATCCAGTGCCAGGAAGCCGTGGTCGGCGTAGAACTTCCGGGCCTTCTCATCCTTGGGGTCGGTCACCACAACAACAGCCCCGACTTCTGCGCTATGCCGCACACAACGGCGCAATGCATCAATGAGCAGCAATCGTCCCAACTGCTGCCCTTTCCATTCGATGTCTCTCGCGAGTCGTCCAATCAGGGTCGCTCCCAACTGCGGATAGCGCGGCAGTTTCTTTATGAGCGACTCCGGTAACTGCTGCACAACGACAGCGGTTTGCGACAGCGTGTAGTAACCCGCGATCCGTCCCGGGTCTGCCTCCGGCACAAGAACAAAGCAGGCCGAGGCTCGCGCCTGCATTTCTTTACGCGCTCTCTTCTGCAAGAACTCCGTCAATTCCGAAGACTCACATTTGAAGTCCTCTCGCCGGTGCTTGCTCGGGTCAAGCTGCTCTAGTCTGTATTGCTGAGGTTCGCTCACGGGATTGGCACTTTGGTTTGATTAGGTCGCATCCGGCGAGCTTTCCGTCGCAGTATCGGACTTGTCATCTGGTGCGCCGTTTCTTCGCCGAGCAGGCGCAGAAAAGCGCGTCTTCTGGACAAGTTCTTTTGCAAATTTGGCGCGCACCGCGTCCTCACCTTTCTTCGTCAGGTAATACATTTCTGGATTAGTGGCGGACGGCGCAACCCACGCAATCTGTTGCGTCCATCGAATGTCGCGAGTCAGGTTTTTAGGCAGTGGGTCGGCCGCGTCTTGGAACAAACCAACCAAATCCTCTTTGGCAAATTCTCTCTGGTTGCGGTGCTCACGAAGGTAGAGCCCGAAGCAGGCAATCTTGTCCGGGACGCGCGCCGGCGAATACTGCTCCATGAACTCGCGCACCGACACGACTGCGGAAGCTGTGTGACCTGCCGGTTGCGGTGCTGCCGAGACCTTAACTTCCGCCTGAGTCGGCTGAGGCGTGATCGCAGCACCCTGCGCTTGCAACCGCCCACCTTTCAACAGCCAGACTAGAAGTTCGTGTGCAACGGGCTCAGGGAGTTCCTTCTTAAGGCTCAAACCCGGCCCGACAAGCTCTACTGTGTATTTCTGCTCCATAAACTTAGCGACAAATTAGCAGCACATTGTATACTTGTCAATACATAATACACATGTATTTTCAAAACGACATGCCGGCTATGAAATAACGCCCTCCGGCTCACCCACTTCCACCTGCCCCCGACAACAGACGCGGCAGCAGCAGGTCGCGCGTCCGGCGGAGGTGGTTCGTCATGGCAGAGCCTTCACGATGGGCCGGAGCACTTGGTCCATTTTGACCAATCGCTGCGTCAGCCAGTCCAGGTATTCATTCCAGCGGGACTCTTCTTCGATGGACGCCTTCGGATACCAACTTGCAATCCGGCAAGCCTTGGCGTCTGGAAGGTCTTGCCAATCCAACTCAAAGCCCAGCTTGCCCTGATCTCTTTTTTCTGCGCCGACAGGTTGGCGAAGTGCTTCTTGGCCTCCGCGCCGGGAATCCACAACTCAACGCCAAGACGCTCGTCGCGGGTGTTGGCGGTGATATTCAGACCGAATCCAGCACGACCGATTGAATTGTTGAGCCAGTGCTGCGGCCGAGGCTTCTGCGGTCGGATTTGCGGTGCTTTTGCGGTCAGGTGTTCGATCAGGGCCATCCAGAATTTTTGCTGCAACTGTTTGGTGGGTGAGGCGGATGCCACCGCGCTGGCTTGCTCACGTCCGGACTTGGCCCAATCGTTTGGCTTCACCACGACCTCGAACTTGGGAGCAAGCGGCGAGTTCCCAATGCGCCACAACTCGATTGCGACAGCAAAGAAACTCAATGCATCCGTGGTGTTCTCGTTCAGGAACTGAAGCGCAGCGACGTGTTCAGGCCGAAACGACTCTGCCACCCAAATTACCTTCTTCGCGCCGACTCCGGCGGCATACGTGATGATTTGGCCCAGGTGTTTGTGGTTCGCTTCCTCCAATTGGTTTTCGATGATGACTTTCTCGTCTCCATCTGTGCAGAGAATATCGAGCTTGAAGTCGCCAACCCAGTGCTCGGTGGCCACCTTGACCAGTTCGCTCAATCCCAGCTCGTCTGCCAGCGCGTTCAGGTTCTCAGTCTCGGAGAGCCAGGGCGTGAACTCGCCGGCTTCATGCTTCCACGCTTCGTTCAGCGGCACGCGCTCAAGTTTGCTCAGGTTCTTGTTCATGTTCGTGGCTCAGTTCGTTGTGAGATTGACCTTCCTTGCAGAGCTTGGTGGGAGGGCGAGGGTAGCTCAAGCTTGGCGCGCTGCTTTGCAAACCGGACCTCGGCGAAGCGGAGGAAGATCAGACCGAGGATCGGCCCGGAATATTGTTGTGCAGTGAGCCCGCTATTGGCGCGGAATTGATCGGCGGCTTCCCAGAGCTGTTTTTCCAATGCGCCATTCGCCACGTCCCTTTCCGTTGGTGCCACCCAGTGCATGAAGTGCCCGCATCGTAATGCCCGCGCCGCCGCAGGCAATTTCAAAACCCTCAACTTGAAGGAACTGCTGCTACCTGGACTCAATTGACCTTTGCGGAGGAAAGCTGCTTGAGCATTCCAAAACGCAGTTGCCGGGAAGTCTGAACTCGCCCCGGCGCGACCGCCGAAGGTAAGCTTTGCCCTCATGAAACGGAACGGGCGCAGTCTGATGCTTCCTTGCAGGCCAGCCGGCGGAAGGCCAGTTCCGTCGACATCCGGCCCGGCGGACGCGCCGTTGAATGACCACCGGCCGGATCCAACCCAACTGAAATGACACCATGGAAATCAAACGAGCAGGCTCACAGCCCTCCGTCACCGGCCCGGCCGACTGGTTCACGGGCACGGTGCGCATTGATTCACCGTTCAAAGGCACCGAACCCGCGCGCGTTGCCGGGGCCAGCGTCACATTTGAGCCCGGCGCCCGCACGGCGTGGCACACGCATCCGCTCGGCCAGACGCTCATCGTCACCGCCGGTTGCGGACGCGTGCAACGCTGGGGCGGGCCGAGGGAAGAAATCCGGCCGGGCGACGTGGTCTGGTTCCCGCCCGGTGAAAAGCACTGGCACGGCGCGTCGCCCACGACAGCCATGACACACATCGCCATCCAGGAACAACTCGACGGGAAAGCCGTGGACTGGCTGGAGCACGTCAGCGATGAACAATACCGGGGAGGTTGAGTTGCCAACCGGACAGTGTGCGCCGCCATGAAACCCAAACGCACGGCATCCGGCGCCCGGTTCGCCACGGTTCTGCTGGCGGCAGGTCTGGCCGGGCACGCGGCTGAAGAAATTGTCCCGCCCGTGGCGTTGCCGGCGGGCGAAACGCGGTTGGCGGAAATCGGCACGTATCGGGTGGGCTGGCAATCGTATGGCGGCCCAACGAATTGGCTGCCGTTGTCCTGGGCGGGACATTTTGACGATGCGACCGGCGTCGCCTGCGAGCCGGCGGGCACGGTGCTGGGCCGGGACGCGTGGTTCCTGCATTCGCCCTGGCGCGTTCCACCGGGCCGGACGTGGGTGGATTACCCGCTCCAACTGCCCGCGCAAAAACCCATCCAGCTCCGCTTCGGCACCGCCATGGGCCCTGACGCCGTTCAGCCGGGCAAAAGCGATGGCGTGACGTTCTCCTGCGCCGTGCTGGCGGACGGCCAGAAGCGGGAGCTGCTGCGCCAGCACCAAACGACAGCCGCTTGGCGCGACTACGCCTTCGACCTTTCCGCTTACGCTGGACGGACGGTGACGCTCCGTTTGCAAGTCGAGCCGGGCCCCAAAAACAATCCGTCCTTCGACTTTTCCTATTTCGGCGACGCAACCCTGCGCGTGGGCAACCACGAGGCGGATTCGACCACGCATTTTCGCGCCTTCCTGCAAACGCCCGCTTATCGCGCGACCAAGAATGTCAGCCGCCTGGCGCTGCGGAACGTCTCCGATCAGGGCGTCACCCCGTCCAATCTTTTGCCGTGCACGAATTCGCTCGTCCACTCCGGCAACCGGTGGGAGTTCACCTACGCGGCCGCCGACACGCACCTCACTTACCGCTACGTTCCCGAGACGGGAACGCTCGATGATTTTACGGCAATCGTGGAGCAGCGATCCGCCTTCCAGCCGGCACGCGGCGGCGGTGTCAGCGTGACGGTGACCAGCAATCAAACCTCCCGCCTGGTGGCATTACGCGGCGGCCACGCGCTTCACACGACGGCCAAAGACAATCAGCTCACCGTTCGCTGGCAATACGAGTTCGCCGGCAAACCGCTGATCGTGACCTGGACGTTCGACATCCAAGGCAAGGCCCTCGTCGTTTCCGCCCAGTGCGATGAGCCGGTCCTCAGCCAGATGTCGCTGGGAGCCATCGGGCCGGTGCCGTTCCGACGGAGCTTTCCGGTGCCGTATCTGGACGGCCTGCCTTCCTTTCTTCCGGCGCAGGGCGCGTTTGTGTTCCGCCAGCTTGATTGGACCGTCTCCCACGCGTCACGAAGCCCACAGGGCATCGCCACCTACGACACCAAAACCGACGGCACGCGCAATCCATTGTTTGAGCGCGGCTACATCGCCGTATCGCCGGACCTCGACGAAGTGCTGCCCAACCTGCCGAACCCGCCTTCGCCGTATCGGGCGACGCTGGCACCGCGCGTGATGCTGGACATTTGGGGGCATGACCACGGCATGTTCGCCGGTGACGCCGCCAAGCTCCGCGAACTCAAGGACAATGGCGTCGATCATCTCGCCATCATCCAGCACGACTGGCAGCACTTCGGTTACGACGTCAAGCTGCCCGATCACATGCCGGCCAATGAACGATACGGCGGCGATGCCGGCCTGCGCCAGTTTGGCCAGACGGCCAACGATTGTGGCTACCTCTGGGCGCTGCACGAAAACTACATCGACCTTTATCCTGACGCGCCTTCCTACGATCCCGCGGCCCGCGTGTTGCGGGCGGATGGAACGCCTTCACTGGCGTGGTTCAACTCCGGCACCGGCGTGCAGAGCTTCGGCCTCAAGTGCAATCGTGCGCTCGACTTCGCCCGCCAGAACTCGCCCGCCGCACACGCACATTACGGCACCACCGCCGCGTATCTCGACGTTCACACCTGCGTGCCGCCGTGGCACGAACTCGACCACGACGCCTCGCAACCGATGGCCGCCATGGCGTTGCTCAAGGTTCAGCGCGACACGGCGCTGTTTCAGTTCGAACGTGACACCCACGGCGGGCCGCTGTTCGGCGAGGGTGCGAATCATTTTTATTGGGCGGGCCGTTGCGATGGCGTCGAAGCCCAGGTGCACGGCGGCGAGGATCATGCGCCCCTGCTCGATTTCGACCTGCTGAAAATTCATCCGCAGATGGTGAATCACGGGATGGGCTATCTGGAACGCTGGTTCCGGCGTGGTTACGACGCGCAATTTGGCTTCGACGCCGGGAGCGTGGAACAGTTCGACAAATACCGCGCCATGGAGCTGGCCTACGGTCATGCGGGCTTTCTCGGCAACCGGCTCGTGCACACCGTCCAGGCGGTGGCCCGCGAACATCACCTGATGCATCCGGTGCAACGGCTCTACGGCACCTCAGCGCCGGTCGAAATCAGCTACGAAGTGGACGGACAATTCGTCACAGCCAGTGCGGCGCTGATTGCGGGCGACACTTCCCGGCAACGCATCCGCTACGCCAACGGGCTCACACTCTGGGTCAACTGGCGCGCCGAACCCTGGTCATTGCATCCTCCGGCGGGCCCGCCAACCCGTTCCGCCCAATCTTATTTGCTGCCTCAATGGGGCTTTCTCGCCCTGGGTCCGGACACGGAGGTTTACACGGGTCTGCACGCCGGCCGGGTGGCCGATTTCGCGAGCTGCCCGGAATACATTTTTGCCGATGCGCGCACGCGGTTCGACCAGCCTTATTTGCCCGCCGTGGCGGACATCGAGCCCAGGCTGAGTTCGTTCCGCTACCTGGGTGGCAACCGCATCGAGGTCACCTACGTCTGGCACGTGAACGCGGCGCCCGGCGGCGATTATCACTGCTTTGTCCACGCGCTGAACGCAGCGCAAACCAAGGGCGAGCACATCGTCTTTCAAGGCGACCACACCCTGCCGCGCCCGACAAGCCAGTGGCACAAGGGCGACGTGATTACGGACGGCCCGCACGTGCTCGACGTGAGCGCGGCATTTGATCGTTACGACCTGACCATCGGGCTTTACCGCGACGAGCGGTTGCGGTTGAAAGGCGCGCCGGCTCCCGGCAACCGGGTGTTGCTGGGGGAATTGAACGTCGCCCGGCAGAACGGCACCATCACCAACATCACTTTCCAAGCCGCCACACCCGGAACGCCGCCGGAAAGCGCGGTCACTCCGGCAGATTTTACGGCCCACACGAATCCGGATGGCACGTGGATCGATTTTGGTCTGCTGGCCACCGATGGCGCGGTGAAAATCAATCGCGCGCCGGGGCAACTGGTGATTTTTCCGTATCCGCGCGACAAGGCCTTCCACGTTAACCTGGAACTGAAGCAACTGCTGCCAGGCGGCCGGGCGTCAGCGATTGAGATTCACGCGCTCGCCGCCAAAACACAGGCAGACCTTGGCACCGTGCCCTTCACCGTTGATGACGGAAAACTGCGCCTGACGCTGGGCCAGTCCGGTGCTGGACGCTACACGGTGACGTGGAAATAATCCGGGCGCAAAACCTCAACTGAAGAAGTAACCCAGTTCGCGCAGCGAACAGTAATCCTTCGGCCGTTCCTGTGTCGCGCGGCCGAGGATGACGTGATCCAGCAGTTCAATTTTCAGCAACTGTCCCGCGCGAATGAGATCGCGCGTCACCTTGATGTCCGCCTCGCTCGGCGTCGGGTCGCCGCTGGGATGATTGTGCGCCAGCACGATCGCCGACGCATTGGCCGCGATGGCCGCACGGAACACATCGCGCGCGTGGACCAGAATGGTGTCCAGCGTGCCCTGGGAAATGCGCTCCACCTTGAGGAGCCGCCGCCGGGTGTTGAGCAGGACGACGAGGAATTGTTCCGCTGGCAAATGCCGCACCTCCTCGCGCAGCACGTCGGCAATGCGCTCTGGCGTGTCAAGCAATGGCGCCTCGCTGCGCAGTTCCGCCGCCATGCGTCTGGCCAATGCGAACGCCGCCATCAGCGTCACCGCCTTGTCGCGGCCGATGCCCTTGATGCCGCGCAAATCCTCGAGCGACGCGCCCGCCAGCGCGTTCAGCGAGCCGAACTTCCCGAGCAACTGCCGGCCCACCTCGACCACGTTGGTGCCCTTGAGTCCCGTGCGCAGCAGGATCGCAATCAATTCCGCATGGCTCAATGCGTCCGCACCCCGCTCCGCGAGCCGTTCGCGCGGGCGCTCGGACGCCGGCTGGTCCTTGAGACGCAGGTGGGTGGACATGCGCATTGGTTAACCACGACAGCGGCGAAAGACACGTCCAAATTTCCCCCGCCGCAACCTCACTTTTTCCGTGAACTGCAGCCAGATCGCCGCTTAACTCGGCGCCATCATCCATCGCATCATGAAACGTCGCGACTTTCTGAAACGCACTGCCCTTAGCACCGGCCTCGCGGGGCTCACCGCCGGCCTGCCCGCCCTCGCGGCCGAAACCGATGCTGCCCCGGTCCGCGAATTTTACGAGCTGCGTCGTTACCAGTTTCGCCGCGGACCGATGGTGAAACGCTTTGAAGATTATTGGGCACACGCGGCGTTGCCGGCGCTGGGCCGGCTGGGCATCGGACCGGTGGGCGTGTTCAGTCCCGCGAGCGGACCCGACACGCCGGCGGCGTATGTGCTGCTGCCGTTTCGTTCCCTCACCGACTTCACCACCTTGGAGGAACGGCTGGCAGCCGACAGCGAACATCAACAGCGCGGCGCGGAATTTCTCCGGGCCGCCGCCACCGATCCCTCCTACGTGCGCTACGAAAGCTCGCTGCTGCACGCGTTCGCTGGCGTGCCCCGGCTGGAAGTGCCGGCGCAGAAAACCGCCGGCCAATCGCGCCTGTTCGAGTTACGCACCTACGAGAGCCACAGCAAGGCCGCGAACCTGAAGAAGATCGAGATGTTCAACGAAGGCGAGCTGGCCATCTTCCGCCGGGCGGGGCTGGCACCGGTGTTCTTTGGCGAAACCCTGACCGGCCCGAAGCTGCCCAACCTGACCTACCTGATTGTGTTCGATGACATGGCGGCGCACGACCAGTGCTGGGGCACGTTCGGCCGCGACCCCGCGTGGAAAAAGCTCAGCACCACACCCGGTTACACCGACGCGGAAATCGTCTGCAACATCAGCAACATCTTCCTGCGGCCGCTCGCGTGCTCGCAGATTTGACGATGGCATTTTTTTTGCGCCCCGCGAAGCCTTGAGTTGCGACATCGCCCAAGGCCGACTAGAGTGGGCTTGTTACGACCACCCAAGCCCTGGTTTTCCCTGCGTTTGGCGAATCTCACTGTATTTTGATTGAAACTATGATTGCTCAGGCCAATCCAGCCGCCGCCGCGGACAGCACACCCGCCAACCAGGGGTGGAAACACATTGTTGCCCGCTACCAGAAGCCCTCCGTCGGCCGCGCCACCTGGCAGATGCTCAACACCATCGTTCCCTATCTGGGCCTCTGGTGTCTCATGTGGCTGAGCCTGCGGGTGTCCTGGTGGCTGACCATTCCGCTGGCGGTGCTCGCGGGCGGATTTCTCGTGCGCACATTCATCATTTTCCACGATTGCGGGCACGGCTCCTTTTTCAAATCGCAGACCGCCAACCACATCCTCGGCGCCATCACCGGCGTGCTGACCTTTACGCCCTACTACCACTGGCGCTGGGAACACGCCATCCACCATTCCAGTGCGGGCGACCTCGACCGCCGCGGCACCGGGGACGTCTGGACGTTGACCGTGCAAGAATATCTCGAAGCCTCGCGCTGGAAACGCTTCGCCTACCGGCTGGCGCGGAACCCGGTGGTGCTGTTCGTCCTCGCGCCGCTTGGGCTGTTCCTCGTCAAACAACGCGTGCCCTCGCTCAAGGCCCCCACGCGCGAACGCTATTCCGTCTATTGGACCAATCTCGGGCTCGGCGCCGTCGCGGCCGGACTCATCTGGCTGTTCGGCCTCAAGGCCTACATCATCCTGCAACTGACCGTGCTGCTCGTGGCCGGCTCCACCGGCGTGTGGCTCTTCTACGTGCAACACCAGTTCGAAGGCGTCTATTGGGAGCGCGGCGAGAATTGGGACTACGCGCAGGCCGCCTTGCAGGGCAGCTCCTTCTACAAGCTGCCCAAGGTGCTGCAATGGTTCTCCGGCAACATCGGCTACCACCACATCCATCACCTCAGCCCGCGCATTCCCAATTACCACCTGGAAAAATGCCATCAGGCCGAGCCGCTGTTCCAGACCGTGAAGCCCGTCACGTTCTTCGCCAGCTTCAAATCCTTCACCTT